>JACRMK010000052.1 GCA_016235055.1 Chloroflexota bacterium
AGGCGCGCTCGGCATGCTTCAAGTGAGAATTCAATACGAGTCGTGCCAGCAGCATCGCGCATGCGGCCATCGAGCGGCCGACCAGGCCGGACACGCGGCAACACCAGCGAATATGCGTCGGCAGACGCGGTAAACAAATACAAATTCTCGCAATGGCGGTTTGCTGAATAGCCTTCCGGGGCTTGAAACTCGAATGGCGCGTGTCAATGCCATGTGAAGATGCGCGATTCGCTCGGCGGGCCGAGTGCATTGCCCGCCATATCGATTACCGTAACGTCCCACTTGAGCGCGCGCAGGTTCAGGTTGATGTCTTTGAAAATAGCCGGATCCACCTTCCAGCGGCTGTCTCGTGTATAGGTTCCCCGTGTTTCGGTGCCGTCGCTGCGGTTGACGAAGCGGAGTATCACGGCAAACTGCTGGCCCTCCTGCAAGCGCCCTTCCCAGACGAGAACAATCTCTGCATCCGGACCGCCGCCGTAGTCTACGCCGTCAGGCGGTAAGACCAGGCGCGGCGGCGGCACGGTCGGGCGCGGCGTGGGCGTCGGCGTGCTGGTCTGCGCCGTGGTTGGTGCGGGCGGCAATGTCGGCGTGGTCGTGCTGGTCGGCTCCGGTGTCGGCGTTGTCGTCGACGTGGCTGTCGGTCGCGGAGTGGCGGTCGGCGACGGGGTGAACGTCGGGCGCGCCCAAACCACTACGACGGGCGTCGGTTCCAGGGTTGGCACAAATCCGGTCATGGTGGCGGCCACACCCGGAACCAGCACAAATAGCACAATGCCCGCCGCCACGCCGAGCAGCACGCTCGCGATGGTTGGCCGTCCGCGCGAGTGCAGGTATCCAGGGTGATGCCCGCAATGCGGACAGACGGTCAGGCCGCCCAGTACGCGCCGGCCGCAGGCGCGACACTGCACGCGCTTGCGCGATGCGACCACTGGCTTAGCCGCCCGGCAGCAGGCGCTGCACGTCGAACACGGTGATGACCAGCATCAACAGCAACAGGATCGCCATGCCGACGAAGTGCACCACGCCCTCCAACTCCGGCTTAACGCGCTTGCCGCGCCGCAGCACTTCCAGCACAACGAACACCAGACGCCCGCCGTCCAGCGCCGGGAACGGCAGCATGTTGATGATCGCAAGGTTGACGCTCAGCAGCGCCGTGAACTGCATGCACGATTGCAGGTTGCGCCCGCAGAACAGCCCCGCGAACCCGGCGATCTGAACCGGCCCGCCGACCTCGGCCGGCGCCGTGCCATCGGCCATGCGCCGGAACCCGGTGAAGATCTGCGTGCCGGTGCTGATCGTTTCGTTGAACCCATATACGAGCGCGTCGAGTGGCGAATAGGATACGGTCTCTTCGCGAACAAACTGGAGCGTCATCGTGATGCCCATCCGCCCCTCGTTCTTGGGCGGGTGTACTCGCGGCGTCAAATAGACCGTCAGATTGTCCTTCGCGCGCTTCACGTCGATGCTGACCGGCTGCCCGGCGCGCTCAATCGCGGCGCGGCTGACGTCCATCCGGTTGACCACCGGTTGGCCGTCAATGCTCATGATGCGATCGCCCGCCTGCAGCCCGGCCATTTCGGCCGGCGATCCGGGAGCGACCGAGGCGACGTTGACGAACTCCACCGTGCGCGGCACGCCCATCAGCGCAATGACCATGAACAACACGATGGCCAGCACGACGTTCATACCCGCGCCCGCCGAGAGAATGACGGCGCGCTTCCATGCTTTGGCCGCCGCAAATGACTTTGGATCGCTCGGGTTCTCTTCGCCGGTCATACGCACAAAACCGCCGAGCGGCAACCAGTTCAACGTATAGTCCGTATCGCCGCGCTTGAACAACCGTACGGCGCGCGGCGGATAACCCAGCCCGAACTCCTCGACGCGCACGCCGGCGCGGCGGGCAGCGATAAAGTGCCCGATCTCGTGCACCAGCACCAGCACCGACAGGACGATCATGAAATACAGGATCGTCGTCGCAATATTTGTGATATTCGCAATATCCATGTGCCATCCCTTCCCGGCCGCTCACCAATGCACCGGCGCCTCGTTTAGCCGGTGTTATAGACCATACGGCCATTATAAGGGCGATACATTTTTCGACCGAATGACTCAGTCGCATCGCGGCGATAACCAGAAGCCTGACCCGCAGCCTGGGCTGTGCCAGCAACTCAAGCGCGGAAACTTGTCCAGCAATTCTCATTTTGGAGTCGGCCGCCAGGTTGCCTCCTCATCCCCTGGCCCCTGCTCCCCCGCGCGCGCGGGGGGGCAGGGGAAAAGCTAACGGGGAGGTGCGCAGCGGCGCAGCCGCTGCGCACCTCCCCTTAGAATCTCGCCCCCTCCCAACTTCGTTGGGAGGGGGTCGGGGGGAGGGCAACGCCGCTTTCTTGGCGAGCCAGCACGCGTGACAAGCACCAGGGGGCCAGTTCATAGCAAGCTGGCAATGGAAAGTACCCGTACAAAGCCAAAATGAGAATTGCTGAAACGTGTCACGGCTGGTTGCACCTCACCATAAGATGGGCTATAATTTTACCGGCGCGTCGAGCGCCAGAAATCATCCGACCCGATACCTTGCGTTCATGGTGCAACCCCGCATCAACAGTCTGCGCAGATGGCTCCGACCCGGCTTGCATATCAAACGCTGGATCGCGATGCTTATTCTCGGCAACTTGCTGTTGATCGGCGGTGTGGAAATACTGCTGCTGGACTTTTTCGGCGCGCCGGTGGCGGCGCCCTCTGCAGCGCTCGGCGTCTTCCGTCAGGTTCTGGTGGTCGGCGCCGTCGCCGGCCCGCTCCTGATTATCCTCTCGATCGTGCGCATCAACCAGACGTTGCTGGCGCCGTTCATGTCCGGCTCCGGCGCCAGCCTCGTCGGCGAACTCGAAACGTTCCAGGCGCGCCAGAGCGGACCCAAGATTGTCGCCATGGGCGGCGGAACGGGCCTGTCGACGCTACTGCGCGGCCTCAAGGAGCACACGAACAATATCGTAGCCATCGTCACCGTTGCCGACGACGGCGGCAGCTCCGGCCGGCTGCGCCAGGAACTGGGTGTGCTGCCGCCCGGCGACTTCCGACAGTGCATCGCCGCGCTGGCCGAGGACGAAGCGCTGACAACCGCGCTGTTCCAGTACCGCTTTGCCGAGGGCGATTCGCTCAAAGGGCACGCCTTTGGCAATCTGTTCATCGCGGCCATGGCCGGCGTCACCGGCAATTTCGAGACCGCCCTGTCCGAGTCGGGCAAGGTGCTCAAGATTCGCGGGCGGATCATGCCGTCCACACTGGATGATGTCAAGCTCGTCGCCGACCTGCGCGGCGAGCACGAGATCCAGCGCACGGTGGGCGAGTCTGAAATCGGACACAGCGTCCTGCCAATCGAGCGCGTATTTCTGGAGCCGGAGAACCCGCCGGCCTTCCCGGACGCCGTGCGCGCCATTCTGGAAGCGGACTTGATCGTCGCCGGTCCCGGCAGTTTGTACACCAGCGTGATGCCCAACCTGCTGGTGCCCGCGATCGCGCGCGCGTTGGCCACCAGCCGCGCGCCCAAGATTTACGTCGCCAATGTCGCCACCCAGTTGAGCGAGACGACCGGCTACTCGGTTCACGATCACATGAATGCCATCGAGCGGCATGTCGGCCGCGGTGTTTTCAGTCACATGCTGGTCAACGATAACCTGTCGCCGCGCCTGCCGGACGGCTACACGATCAGCATCCTGTCTCCCGAGGGGGAGGGACGCGGCTACGGGATGGTGCGCGCCGATGTCATCGACGCGCGCAAACCGTGGCGGCACGACGCGCGCAAACTGGCGCGCGCAATCATGGGCATAGTCGAATCGCGCCGCGGCACGCGGCCCGCCGAGGACGCTGCCGGCGCGATTCCGTATCCCTCCCGGAGGATTACCGAATGAAGACAGCCAAAGACGTGATGACGCGCAACGTGTACCTGATCGCCTCAACGGCGAGCGCGGGTGAGGCAAGCGCCCGCATGCAGCAGCACCATATCCATAGCCTGCTGGTCGAGCGCGACGGCGACCTCGACGCGTACGGCATCGTGACCGACACCGACATTGTCGGCAAAGTGATGGCCCAGGGCCGCGACCCGGGCGCCACCCGCGTGCGCGACGTGATGAGCAAGCCGATCATTACGGTGCCGCCGGACTGCTCGCTCTTCGACATGGCCCAGTTGATGGCGCGCAACCATATCAACCACCTGCCTGTCTTCGACGGCAAGCAACTGGTCGGAATCGTCAGTAGCACCGACATATTCAACGTCAAGTAGCCCGGCCCCGGCCGCGCACGCTGGGGGCACAATCCGCGGCGGCGCACGTCGCCGGCCGCTTCTACGAGGTAACGCACATGACCGTCAAAGTGGGCATCAACGGCTTTGGCCGCATCGGGCGGCAGGTATTCAAGGCGATCGAGCAACACTATGCCGGCGATCTCGAAGTCGTCGCCGTGAACGACCTGACCAGCAACGACATGCTGGCCTATCTGCTCAAATACGACTCGAACTACGGCCGCTATCCGGGCGAAATCAAGGTTGAGGAAGGCGCGCTCGTCGTTGGCGGGCGGCCGGTGCGCACGTACGCGCAGTTTGATCCGAGCAAGATCCCGTGGGGTGATTTGGGCGCGCAGATCGTCATCGAATCGACCGGCGTCTTTACGGACGCCAAAAAAGCCAGGCTGCACATGGATGCGGGTGCGCAGAAAGTCATCATCTCCGCGCCGGCCAAGAACGAGGACTTCACGGTCGTCATCGGCGTCAACGACGACCAGTACGACCCCGCGAAGCACCACATCATAAGCAACGCGTCGTGCACTACGAACGGCCTCGCGCCCGTGGCCAAGGTCATCCACGAGCAGTTCGGCATTCAGCGCGCCATGATGACGACGGTTCACTCATACACCAACGACCAGCGCATCCTCGACCTGCCGCACCCGGACGACATGCGCCGCGCCCGCGCCGCCGCGCTGAATATCATTCCGACCACGACCGGCGCCGCGCGCGCCGTTGCCAAAGTCATCCCGGCGCTCAAGGGCAAGTTCGACGGCGTGGCCATCCGCGTGCCGACCCCGACCGTGTCGATCATCGACTTGGTGGTCAACACCGAACGCGAGGCGACGCCGGAGTCGCTGAAGGCGGCGTTCCAGGCCTACGAGGCCGGACGCGGCAAAGGCATCCTGCAGTACAGCGAAGATCCACTTGTCAGCATAGACCTGAAGGGCGACGAGCACTCGACTATCGTTGACGGCGGCATGACCATGGTGATGGACAAGACGATGGTCAAGGTCTTCGCCTGGTACGACAATGAATGGGGCTACTCCTGCCGCGTGGCCGACCTGACCAGGCTGGTTGCGGCGAAACTCTAAGCCACCGCGCGGGGCGGCGCGCAACCGCCCCGCGCGCACCCACTCGAACCGCACACCGAGGAGAGACCATGACCCGTGTGGCCTTGAACGGCTTCGGGCGAATCGGCCGCCAGATCTTCAAGATCCTCTGGGCCCGCTTCCCGCAGTTGGAGATCGTCGCCATCGGCGTGACGGACCCGACCAAAACAGAAACCCGCGCCATCCTGCTGAAATACGACTCGGTGTACGGCCAGTTCGCGCCGGAGGTCGAGGCGCGTGTCGACGGCAAGAAGTCCGCACTGGTCGTCAACGGGCGCAGCGTTCCGGTGGTCGCGCGCCAGGAACGCTACGGCCCCACACGCTGGACGTCGTACGGGGCCGATATCGTGATCGACGCCACCGGCTACTGCCGAACGGCGGACCGGGCCCGGCAGCACCTGTCGCAGGGCGCGAAGAAGGTCATCGTCACGCAGCCGATGGAAGGCGAGGACGTGACGCTGATCATGGGCGTCAATCACGGCCAGTATGACCCGGCCCGGCATCATATCGTGTCGTCATCGACAGCCTCGACGATTTGTCTCGCGCCCGTCGCGCACGCGCTCCAGCAGCGCGTCGGGCTGCTCGAAGGCATGATTACCTCGGTGCATGCGATCACCAACGGGCAGTCACTGCTCGACAAGGTCCGCGACGACCCGCGCGCCTCGCGCGCCGCCGGGCTGAACATCGTGCCGACACGGACCACGGCGGTGGAGGAGGCGGCGCACATCGTGCCCTCGCTGCGCAACCACTTTCTGGGCTCGGCGCTGGCCGTGCCGGTGCCGACAGTCTCGCTGCTCGACCTGACGGCGCACCTGGCCGAGCCGCTGACGATCGAGGCGGTCAACGGATGCTTCCGCGTGGCCGCTGCCGGTGAGATGAAAGGCATCATGGATGTGACCGAGGAAGAGTTGGTATCGAGCGACTTCATCGGCAACCCGTACTCGGCTGTGGTGGACGCCAGGGCCACCATGGTGGCCGGCCCGCTCGTCAAGGTCAACGCGTGGTACGACAATGAATGGGGCTATTCCAATCGTGTCTGCGATCTGGCCGCATTGATCGCCATGAAGATGGAGCCGGCGGCGCCGGCCCGGGGCGCATAGGGAGCGCCGACCATGACCAAAACCCGCATTGCATTCAACGGCTTTGGCCGCACCGGCCGCCAGGCGTTCAAGGCCATTTGCGAGTCACACCCGGAGCTTGAGGTGGTGGCGGTCGCGATCCGCGACATGTCGCAGGTCGGCGTCATGGCCGCCCTGCTGGCGCACGACTCCAACTACGGCGCGTTCAACGGCACGGTCAAGACCGACGGGCGCAGCCTGATCGTCAACGGCAGGCCGGTGGCGCTGTGCGCCGCGCCGGTGCTCTCGCGGCTGCCCTGGCGCGAGCTCGGCGTGGATATCGTCATCGAATGCACCGGCGTCTTCACGAAAGGTTCCGAAGCGGCCGGACACCTCGAGGCGGGCGCGCGCAAGGTCATCATAACGGCGCCGGCCAAGAATGAGGACGTGACCATTGTGCTCGGCGTCAACGAGGAAGACTACATCCACGAGCGCCACCACATCATCTCGAACTCGTCATGCACGACGAACTGCCTCGCCACGACCGCCAAGGTGCTGCATGACGCGTTCGGCATCGAAGCCGGCCTGATGACGACCGTGCACTCGTACACGTCCACGCAGCAACTGCTGGACAAGACGGACAAGGACGCGCGACGCGCACGCTCGGCGCCGACCAACATCGTGCCGAGCACGACCGGCGCCGCCAAGGAGCTTGGGCGCGTCCTGCCGCAGTTGGCCGGCAAGTTCAACGGCCTCGCCATGCGCGTGCCGACGCCGACGGTGTCGATCGTGGACTTCGTCGCCCTGCTGAACCATCCCGCGACCGCCGACGGCATCAACGAGGCGTTCCGGCAGGCCTCGCGCACGCGCATGAAAGGCATCCTCGGCGTGAGCGACAAGCCGTTGGTATCAATGGACTTCAAGGGCGACCCGCGCTCGTCCATCATCGACGGGCCGCTGACGCAAAGCCTCGGCCAGATGATCAAGGTCTCGGCCTGGTACGACAACGAGTGGGGCTACTCCTGCCGCGTCGCCGACCTGGCCGACTTTGTCGCGAACAAGGGCTTGTAACCCGGACCGGAAAGCGAACGTTATGATCAATAAGCAGACTGTGCGTGATATAGACGTCAAGCAGAAACGCGTGCTCGTGCGCGTTGATTTCAATGTACCGCTCGACGGCGGCGTCATCAGCGACGACACGCGCATCCGCGCCGCCATTCCGACCATTCGCTATCTGGTGGACGCCGGCGCTCGGGTGGTGCTCATGTCGCACCTGGGCCGCCCGAAGGGCGTCGACGACACGCTGCGCCTCGCCCCGTGCGCGGCGCGCCTGGCCGAACTGCTCGGACGGACGGTGCAAACGGCGTCCGACTGCGTCGGTGACGACGTGACGGTCGCTGTCCTGGCGCTCAAGTCGGGAGACATCATCCTGCTCGAGAACCTGCGGTTCCACAAGGAGGAGGAGAAGAATGACCCGGCGTTCGCGCGCCAACTGGCCGCGCTGGGCGAGGTGTACGTCAATGACGCGTTCGGCACCGCGCACCGCGCGCATGCCAGCACCGAAGGCGTGGCGCACCGCTTGCCCGCCGTGGCCGGTTTCCTGATGGAGAAGGAGCTCAATTTCCTCGGCAAGGCGGTTACCGCGCCGGAGAGGCCGTTCATCGCCATTCTCGGCGGCGCGAAGGTGTCCGACAAGATCGCGGTGATCGAGAACCTGATGCAAAAAGCCGATTATGTGCTGATCGGCGGCGGCATGGCCAACACATTCATCCGGGCGCAAGGCCACGAGACCGGCGACTCGCTGGTGGAAGCCGACAAGGTCGAGACGGCGCGCGCGCTTATGGCGGCGGGCGGCGCGAAGCTCGTCCTGCCGGTGGACGCGATCATCGCCGACAAGTTCGACAAAGACGCAACTGCGCAAATCGTGGACATCGACAAGGTGCCATCTGGCTGGCGCATTCTCGACGTCGGCCCGCGCACCATCGCCCTGTTTCGCGAGCGCCTGGCCGGCGCCCGGACGATTGTCTGGAACGGGCCGCTCGGCGTGTTCGAGTTCCCGAAGTTTGCGCGGGGCACGGTGGCGATCGCGCAGGCACTGGCCGCGTCGGGTGCGACGACCATCATCGGCGGCGGCGAAAGCGTGGCTGCCGTGGAGCAGGCCGGCGTCGCGGACCGGATCACTCACATGAGTACCGGCGGCGGCGCGTCGCTGGAGTTTCTCGAAGGCAAGACCTTGCCGGGCGTAGCCGCGCTGCTCGACAAGTAGCGCCAGAAAATGCGCCGGCACAACAAAAGGGAGAGAATCGTGAACAGGAAAACATACCTCATGGCATTCGTCATGATCGTCGCGGCGGCGCTGGCGGCTTGCGATAGCGGCAGCGCCACCAAGGCGCCGGAAGCGTCCAGCACACCGGCCGCAGCGCAAAGCGGTTCCACCGCAACCGCGCAGCCGGCCCTCACGCCGGCCGCGGCACAGGCCGGCCCAACGGCCGCTACCGGCGACAAAGCGCCGACGAGGAGCGCCACCGCAGCGCCGGCCGCAACGGCGAACAACCTGGTGCCGACCGCTGCGCCCGGCACGGCCAATACCAGCTTTCAAACAGCGCGCGTGCTGGGCAAAGACCCGCTCAAGTTCGGTGTGAAGGAATCCGAACTGTATTACAAGATCGAGATTGCGCGCGGCGGCATCGTCAGCGTCACGTTGACCGTCGAAGCCGGTTCGCCGGGACCGGCGAAGCTCACGCTCTTCAGCGAGTTGCAGGAGTTCGTGACGGACGTGGCCGTACCGGTCGGGAAGAGCACGGCCTTACGGTACATCTTTAACGGCAAGGGTGGCGGCGACGTCTTTCTCTCGGTGCGCGGCGAGTCGAATGTTACTCTGAGCGCGCAGGCATTGGCGCAGAACGACGGCGGCTCGAAGGGCGATGCGGGCGATACGTTCGACAAGCCGACGACCGTCGCCCTCGGCACGTTCACCGGGATGCTGGGCGACGCGGACACCGACGACATCTTCGCTATCGACCTGCCGAAGACGGGCGGCATCTTCAACATCTCCGTCAAGACCGCCGACGGGGCCATCAAAGTAGCTGCGTACGATGATAAGCAGAACTGGATAAACGAAGCGAGTACGGACAAGAACCGCCCAAATGCCGGCAGCCTGCCGTTCGTGCTGGCGACGGGGCAGGGCGGCCGCTGGTTCGTCTCGCTGCGCGGCGCCGGGACCTACACCGTCGTGACGTCATTCGGCGCGCAGAACGACGCCGGCAGCGGCAAAGATGCGCCCGGCGAGTTCGGCCAGGCCTTGCTGATCAAGCCCGGCGCGTACACCGGCTTCGTGGGCGGCCCCGATTCCGATGACATCTACGCATTTGATCTGGGCAAAGCCGGCGGCGTGCTGAATGTTACAATCAAGACGACCGATGGTCCGGTCAAGGCGACCGTCTACGATGACAACCAAGGTTGGATCGCCGAGGTCAAGGCGGACAAAGATCATGCGGACGGGGCGGCAATCCGCTATATCATTTCCGTCAACAAAGGTGGCAAGTGGTACCTCGAAGTCAATGGCGAGGGCGCGTACGCCTTTAGCGTGGCCTTCGTAGTGCAGAACGACGGCGGCAGCGGCAAGGATGCCGGCGACAGTACCGATACCGCCGTCACACCGAAGAGCGCCGAGTTCACTGGCACAATCGGCGACGCCGACGAAAGCGACTACTACAAGATCCCGGCGACGATCGGCCGCAAAGTCAATGTCAAGTTCGTGAAGGGCGAGGGCACATTGAAAGTCACCCTGTACGACAAGGGCGGCGGCTACATCAAGGATGTCGAAGTCGCGTCCGGGCAGGCGCTCGACCTGAGTGAAGATTCCGGCGCCACCACAGACTACTACCTGGAGATCCAGGGCGGCAGCGGCGACTACGCCGTCAAGATTAGCAAGTAGCACCGCCGGGCAAAGCGGGCGCCGCCCGCTGCACGGGGGCGGCGCAGGGGCATGTCGATGAAGCGTACTCCGATTATTGCAGGCAACTGGAAGATGAACAACGGCGTCGCCGATAGCTGTGCGCTGGCCGATGCGTTGTGCGCGGTGCTCGCGAACCCGGGTGCCGTGGAGGTGGTACTCTGCCCGCCGTTCGTCGCGCTGGCAGCCGTCGCCGCGCGCGTGAAGGGCACGGCGCTGCGCGTCGGCGCGCAGAACATGCACTGGCTCGACAAAGGCGCATACACGGGCGAAGTTTCGCCTCTGATGCTCAAGGAACTGGCTCAGTACGTCATCATTGGTCATTCCGAGCGCCGGCAGTATTTCGGCGAGACCGACGAGTCCGTGAACAAGAAGGTGCGCGCCGCGCTCACTCACGGCCTGCACCCGATCTTATGCGTCGGAGAGAACCTGGCACAGTACGACGCCGGGCAAACTAACGGCGTCGTTTCGCACCAGTTGCGCGAAGGCCTGCGCGGGGTATCGGCGCACGACGCGGCGGCGGTCATCGTCGCATACGAGCCGGTCTGGGCGATCGGCACGGGACGGGCGGCGAGCGGCGCGGGCGCCAACGCCGTCTGCGGGCTGGCCATTCGCGGAACGCTCTCCGAGCTGATCGGCGAGGCGAGCGCGCAGGCGATCCGGGTGCAGTATGGCGGTAGCGTCACCCCCGCGAATATCGCCGAGTATATGCAGCAGCCCGACATCGACGGCGCACTGGTCGGCGGCGCATCGCTCAAGGCCGCGGAGTTCGCGGCCATCGTGCGGGCCGCCGGCTGATCAGGCAGCACCCGCGCGAACTGACCCGTGGCCATGTCCGCCGCCCTGGAATCGCTCGCCTGGCTGGTCGGCATCACGCTCGTGATGCTGATGCTCAAGCGGTGGATTCACCGGCACGTGCGCGGGGTCGGACTCCTGCTAACCGGCAGCAATGCCGGTTCATTCGTTCTGTTTTCGGCGCTCTTCTTCCCCGGCACGGTGGCGCATGAACTGTCGCACCTGATCGCCGCGCGCTTTCTGGACGTGCGCGTTCACCGCATCTCGCTGCTGCCGTCGAAACAGCGCAACGGCGTTATGAGCCTTGGCTTTGTGGACGTCGACCGCACGGACGCGCTGCGCGAGGCGCTGATCGGGCTGGCGCCGCTCATAACCGGCACGGCGCTGACGCTACTAATCGCCTCAAACAATCTCGCCCCGGTCGCCGGCGCAGCCACCCAGACGGCCGAACTAGGCGAACTGATGGGCAGCATCCCGCGCCTGCTTTCATCGCGCGACCTGTATCTGTGGCTCTATCTGATCTTCACCATTTCGAACGGTATGCTGCCGAGCGAGTCGGACCGACGGGCCTGGGCGCCGATTGCCCTGTGGCTGGCCGCCATTGGGCTGGTGATGTACCTGGCGGGCGCGTTCTCCGCCGTCCCGGACACGTTCGATCGCGATCTGGGCAGTGCGGTGCGGTTGATCGTGCGCGCGTTCGCGTTTGCGGTGACCGTGGATGTGCTGGTTATGCCGATCCTATTCGTCCTGGAGCAACTGCTTCAGGTCCTGACCGGCAAGCGGGTGGAGTATTAGGGCGCTGGCGCTACGGCAGCAGTCCGGTTGTCCCGTTGAAGATGAAGGGCACGAACAGGTAGTTACAGCGATCGAGTACGTGCGTGTCGAACACGCTGTCGGACGGTGCTTTGACTGCGCTCAGCGTCAGGCGGCAATTCGCCACATCCACGCGCACGGCATGCCAGTAATCCGGGGTGCTGAAGAACGCCGCCGACCATGCGTTGGTAGCTGCTTTGGAGTAGAGCCCCGCGCCGCCGCCGCCCGTGACGATGTAGGTTACACCGCGGCCGGCGGGCACGTAGTCGCGGCGAAGGAACGTGCGCTCATACGTATGGTCGTGGCCGTTGAACACGATGTCGACGTTGTACTGCTCGAAGATCGGCCCCAATGTGTCGCGCAGCGGCTGAACGTATGCTTCGCTGCCGTGCGGGCCTGACGAGTAGATGGCGTGGTGGAAGAACACAAATTTCCAAAAGCGCGTTGTGGCCGCCAGGTCTTGCGCCAACCAGGCTGTCATGGCCGCCGCCGCCGCGCCGGTTAGATTCGTGTCCAGCGCGACCACATGTGCGTTGCCGTAGTCGAACGAGTAGTAGCTCTCCGTGCCGGTCGCGTCGTTCGACGGCAGATAGAATACGTCGTAGTACGGCGCGGCGCCCGCCTGCATATAGTCGTGATTGCCCGGCGACATGAAGAACGGCGCGGTGGCGAGCGTCAGGCTGTACGGTGCGAAGAAGCGCGGGCCGTAATTGGCGGCCTCGCCCGCCGGGTAGATCACATCGCCGGTGTGCAGGACAAACGCCGGTTGCATTCGCTGCAGCGTTCCAGCCACCGCGTACTGGTGGCTGTCGCCGCTGCCGCTATCGCCGAGCGCAGCGAAAGTGAAGTAAGAATCATACGCCGCGCGCAGCGTGCGGAACGACGCGCCGGCCAGCGGGGTCACGACCGCGCCGCTGTGTATCGTGTACCCGTAGTGCGTGCCGGGCAACAGGCCGCTCAGGGCGACGGCGTGCGTGGTGCTCACGGTGCCCGAAGACGACTGGCTCGTGTACGGCAAGTCGATGCCGTAGAACACTGTGGCGTCGGTCGGCACATCGGTGACCCAGATGAACTGGACGGTCGTTGTCGTCGGGTTGCCCAGATATGGGCCGCGCATAAGCGTTGGGTTGCCACCGGCGGCCCTTACGCCATTGTTACCAAGATACGTCGCCAGTAGAGTAGCCACAAGCGCCGCAGCACCGAGCGTAATCAGTAGTCGTCTAATCATTATCGGTATTGTAGTCGATAGCCTGCACTGCGGCAATCCAGGGTCATTCAATTGTCATAGTGCATGATGATTATCCGACGAAACGGGCGCTGAGCGGCACAAGACGCCGTCGAAGCGCGCGCATATCCCTGCCTTTCGACAGCGTTGTGCGCCGCTCAGGGCACGATCTCACGCTTTGTCAATGGACTTTTGAATCGCCCAGCAATTCTCAATTTGGCTTTGTACGGGTACTTTCCAATGCCGCTTGCGATGCGCTGGCTCTCAGGCGCTTGTCACGCAAGCTGGCCCGCCGAAAAAATGGCGCTGCCCTCCCCCCGACCCCCTCCCAACTTCGTTGGGAGGGGACGAGATTCTTAAGGGAGGTGCCACTATCGGGAGCTTCGGCAATGACGTTGTTTGCACAGACCATCGGGCGTTACCGCCTCTGGCTATACGCGGGCAGCCTGCTGGCGCTCGCGGCACTGCTGGCGCTATCGCCCTCGGAGGCGACGCTCGGCAGCGTGGTCAAGATCGTGTACCTGCATGGCGCGCTCGAACGGGTTGCGGCGTGGGCGTTCGTCGCGGCCGGGCTGGCGGGCGCAGCGCAACTGCTGGCCAAGCGAACGGCGCTCGCGCCGTGGGTGCAGGCGCTGTGCGAAACGGCGATGGCGTTCTGGCTTGCGCATTTCGTGGTCAGCATTCCGGCGCAGATCATGGCCTGGGGCGGTATCAACTGGCGCGAGCCGCGCGTCATGGATGCGATCTGGATCACCGGCATCAGCGGCGTGATCTACGTCATCGCGTTGTGGATCGCCAAGCCGCACTGGTGGGCCATCAGCGGCATCGCCAGCGCCGCGACGCTGATCATTGTGCTTAACGGTGCGGTCAACATACTGCACCCGCTCTCGCCAATCCTAACATCCGAGTCGGTCGCGATCAAGCTCTTCTACGGCGGCATCGTGCTCGCCGCGCTGGTGTTTGCGCTGACCATGCTGAACGACCTGGCGCGCCACAATACGTCCGGCAGTCCGGCCAGCGCGCCGGGAAGCGCGGCAGTCCGGCTATGACCGCCGCCCCTCCGACCCTGCCGCTGGCACGTATCCGCGAGCTGATCACGATGCCCGAGGCGATCGAGGCCGTTGAAGCGGCCTTCGTCGCACTCGATGCAGGACGGGCCGTGCTGCCCGGCGTTATCAATCTCGACATTCCGCAGTATCGCGGCGAGGTACACGTCAAGAGCGCCTACCTGTCCGGCACCGATTACTATACGATCAAGATTGCGTCCGGCTTCTATGACAACGATGCGCTCGGGCTGCCGGTCGGCAACGGTATGATGCTCGTCTTCGAGGCGCGCACCGGCCGTCTGGCCGCCCAGTTGCTCGACGAAGGCTGGCTAACCGAGTTGCGCACCGGCGCCGCCGGCGCCGTCTGCGTGCGGCACTGCGCGCCGGCTGGTACGGTACGCGTCGGCATGGTCGGCGCCGGCTCGCAGGCACGCTTCCAACTCGATGCGATCCGCCATGTGCGAACGGTGTCCGCCGTCACGGTCTGGAGCCGCAGCGACGCCCATGCCCGCGCCTATGCTTATGAAATGCAGGCACGCTACAATCTGCCCGTGCAAGTCGCCGCCAGCGTCGAGGCCGTCGCGCGCAACAGCGACGTGATTGTGACGGTGACACCGGCGCACGCGCCGCTCGTCAAAGCCGATTGGCTGCGCCCAGGACAGACCGTCATTGCCGTCGGCAGCGACGGCCCCGACAAACGGGAGCTCGACGCGGGCGCCGTCGGCTGCGCGGACCGGGTGATCGCCGACGTACTGGCGCAGTGCGCCCGGCTCGGCGAAATCCACCATGCGTTGGACAGCGGCGAACTGCTCGCCGAGCGTGTCGTTGAACTTGGCGCCGTGGTTTCCGGGTGCGCGCCTGGCCGCACAAATTCGCACGAACTGATCATCTGCGACCTGACCGGCGTCGGCGTGCAGGATGCCGCCGTGGCTGCGCTCGTCGCGAAGAAGGCCGCATGATTGAATTGCGCGATATATACGCGGCGCGACTACGCCTGCGAAAGCAGTTGCCGGCGACCCCACTGCGCTATTCGCACCTGCTGAGCCAACTGACGAGTACGCGCCTGTTTCTTAAGCTCGAAAACTTCAATCCGACCGGCTCGTTCAAAGTGCGCGGCGCATACAACATGATCGGCGCGAATCTCGCGGAAGCGCGCCGGCGCGGCATTGTGACGGCTTCGGCAGGCAATCACGGCCTCGGCACGGCATGGGCGGCATCTCGACTGGGCGGCGTGCCCGCGACGATCTTCCTGCCGCACAGCGCTCCGCAGGCCAAGGTCAGCAAGTTCGGCGAGTTTGCCGTCAACGTGCGCTTCGCCGGCGAGACGTATGACGACGCGCACCACGCCGCCGACGCGCACGCCGCCGAGACGGGCGCGCTCTACATCGGCGCATATGCCGACCCCGAAGTCGCCGCTGGGCAGGGCACGATCGCGCTTGAGCTGCTCGAAGCGCTGCCGGAGACCGCTGCCATCGTCGTGCCGGTCGGCGGAGGCGGCATGATTTCCGGCATCACGGTTGCCGCCCGGTCGATTAACCCGCGTATTCAGATCGTCGGCGTCCAGCCTGACGCATCGCCCGCACTGACTGCTTCGCTGCGCGACGGGATCTGCCACGAAGAGTATTCTGCCGGCCCGACCATCTGCGACGGGCTGGCCGGCGGCGTCGGCACGCTGGCGTATGAACTGGCGCGTTCCGGTGCGATAGACCGCGTTATCAATGTGAGCGAAGATCAGGTGCATGAAGCCGTCTATACGTTTCTGTCGCAGGAACAGTTGGTCATCGAGGGCTCGGGCGCGGTCGGACTAGCGGCGCTCATGAGCGGCCAGGTACCCGAGTTGCGCGGGCAGACCGTGGTGCTGGTATTATCCGGCGGCAACATCGACATGTGTATACTGCAAAGTATCAGCGCCCGCTTCGGCAATCATGCCTAGGCGGCGCGATTCAGTTACCGGAGTCATGTATGCCTGAAAGCGAAAACAAACCAAACGGCACGCCGGACGAAAAACAGTCCACCTTGGCCGATAACCTGGTTGTCACCCACCACACAATTCAGATCGGCGGCGAGGAGATCGCCTACACCGTTACCACCGGCACCATTGTCCTGCGCGAGGAAGCCGAGAAGCGCGGCGAGCCGGCCGGTGTGTCCGATGGCGAGCGCGCCAAGGCGTCGATCTTTTTCGTGGCCTACACGCGCGATGGTGTTGCCGATCGTACGCGCCGGCCGCTGACATTCTCATTCAACGGCGGACCGGGCTCGTCGTCGGTCTGGCTGCATCTCGGCGTGCTCGGTCCGCGCCGCGTGCTGATGACGGACGACGGCGATTTGCCGCCCCCGCCTTACCGCGTCGCCGATAACGAGTTCTCGCTGCTCGCCGACACCGACATGGTCTTCATCGACCCGGTCAGCACCGGCTTCAGCCGCGCGGTCGTCGGCGAGAAGGCCAAAGAGTTCCACGGTTTCAAGAAGGACATCGAGTCCGTCGGCGACTTCATCCGGCTCTACACGACGCGCTATCAGCGCTGGCTCTCGCCGAAGTTCCTGATCGGCGAGTCATACGGTACGACACGCGCCGCCGGCCTGTCCGGTTATCTGCAAGAACGGCATGGGCTGTTCTTGAACGGCATCATGCTAATCTCGACGATCTTGAACTTTAACACGGCGCGGTTCAACGCGGGCAACGACCTGCCATATATCCTGTTCCTGCCGACTTACACAGCCAGTGCCTGGTACCACAAGCGATTGGCGCCCGATTTGCAGGCCGATCTGCGGCGCGCGCTGACCGAAGCCGAGCAGTTTGCGCTGGGCCCGTACGCGGACGCGCTCATGCGCGGGGCGGCGCTGTCCGCCGAAGCGCGCGCGCAGATCGTGGCGCAGACGGCACGCTATACCGGCCTGTCCGCGGACTATGTGGACCGCGCAAACTTGCGCATCGAAATCCACCGTTTCACGAAGGAGTTGCTGCGCGATCAAAAGCGCACGATCGGCCGGCTGGATACGCGCTTTAAGGGCATCGACCGCGACGCGATCGGCGAGCGGCACGAGTACGATCCGAGCATGACGAATATCACGGGGCCGTATACGGCAGCCTTCAACGACTACGTGCGCCGCGAGTTGAAGTTCGAGACCGACCTGCCCTACGAGGTGCTGACGCCGCGCGTGCAGCCGTGGTCGTTCGCGGAGAACGAGAACCAGTACGTCAACGTGGCCGAGACACTCCGGCACGCCATGACGATCAATCCGTACCTTAAGGTCTTTGTCGGCAACGGTTTCTACGATCTCGCGACCCCGTACTTTGCGACGCAATACGTGTTCAACCACATCGGCGTCGATCCGACGCTACAGGGCCATATCCGCATGGCCTACTACGAAGCCGGGCATATGATGTACGTCCATCGCCCGTCGCTGGCGCAGATGAAGGACGACCTGGTGTCGTTTGTACGCGGCGCGAGCAACGTCTAACAGCCAGGTTATACATAACTCAAGGAGAGTGCCATGACCCCCGAAGAGCAATTGACCGCACGCGGCCTCGTGATCCCGCCGCCGCCGCCGCCCGTCGCGAATTACGTGCGCGCCGTGCGCTACGGCAATCTGTTGTACCTGTCCGGGCACGGCCCCAACGTGGCGGGCGGCAAAGTATGGAAGGGCAAGCTCGGCCGCGACCTGAGTGTCGAGGAAGGCTATGCCTGTGCGCAGGCGGTCGCGCTGAACCTGCTCTCGTCGATGAAGCAGACGCTCGGCGAGCTGTCGAAGGTCAAGCGAATCATCAAGGTGCTCGGCATGGTCAACGCCATCCCGGAATTTGAGGATCAGCCCAAGGTCATCAACGGTGCGTCCGACCTGTTCGTCGACCTGTGGGGCGAGCCGGGCCGCCATGCGCGCTCGGCTGTCGGTATGGGTTCGCTGCCGATGGGAATCCCCGTCGAAATCGAAGTGATCGTCGAAGTCGAGTAACTGCCCCGATGGGCGGCCGGGGGCACTCGCAAGCGCGCCCGGCCGTCCGTAAGCCCCCCATGCAAGGTCATCCCGATATCACGCGTCGACGTCTCGCCGCGTTCGCCTCCGAAGCGCAGTTGCGTGGGTGCGTGTATTCCCGCCGCCGGCCGGTCGCACTCGCTGTCTACTCCGCACCCGGCCGCATCAGCTACACTGAGGCGCTGCACGGCATATACCGGCCGGCCGTCGTGGGCGAGCAGTTTGGTCCGCTCTGGTCTACGCACTGGTTCCGCGTCGACCTTGCCATTCCCACTGACTGGCGCGGTGAAGAGGTCCACCTCTTGTGGGATTCGTCGTCGGAGGCGTGCGTCTGGGTTGACGGCGTTCCCGCGCAGGGATTGACCGGCACCGACGACACGCGGCGGGAGAATCGCAGGCGGGCGTAACACGGGCCAGCTGCCGGCGTGGATGCCGGCGGTGGTCAGCGGCTTCCCGCCGCTGAGCGTTAACCGGCCGCTGGCGTGAGGCCAGCGGCCAACGACATGCCGGCATGACGGGCTAGAATGAATTGCCAGTCTGGTTGCCAGCCAAGTTCCTGAACAGCCGGTCGGTGAGCCTGTCGAACCGGTCGAAGGGCGTAGAAATGCAAGCAGGCTTCTACTCCGTCTGCGACCCGCCCCGCGCCGTTAGCGGGGGTGGGCGGTGCGGCAAGCTCAGCCTGCGGTGCGCCGTTCCGGACACACTATCCGAAAATGGATAGCCCTGGCCCGGTGCAGGCTCAATTTGTGTGGCCGGAGCGCTTCGCTATAATTGATTAGTTGCACGGTCACAATCTGCCATGACTTCCGATTACTTCGTCCATGCCACCGCGGATGTCTCGCTGCGCGCGCGGATTGGCGCCGGCACGCGCATCTGGCAGCACTGCCAGGTACGCGAGGACGCCGTCATCGGGCGCGAGTGCATTCTGAGCAAAGGCGTGTACGTCGACGCCGGTGTGCAGATCGGCGACCGGGTCAAGATCCAGAACGGCGTGTCGGTCTATCACGGTGTAACGCTGGAAGACGGCGTATTCTGCGGGCCGCACTGCGTGTTCACCAATGACCTGCGTCCCCGCGCCATTAACCCCGACGGCTCGCTGAAAAGCGCCGACGATTGGACTCTGACGCCGACTCGCGTATGCACCGGTGCCTCGATCGGCGCGCACGCGACGATCGTATGCGGCGTGACCATCGGGCGCTGGGCGATGGTCGCCGCAGGGGCCGTAGTTACGCGCGATGTGCCCGATCACGGACTGGTCGCCGGTGTGCCGGCCCGTCTGCGGGCGTTCGTGTGCGCCTGCGGGCAAACGGCGACGGCCAACGGTGGCGACAGCAACGGCGAATCACTGGAGTTGCGTTGCCCGGCCTGTGGCCGTACCGTGCCGGTGTCGCGCACCAATTACGAACGCATGTTGAACGAACGGACACAATGATACCGATATCCAAACCGTACATCGGCGACGCCGAGAAACAAGCCGTGCTCGCCGTGCTCGACTCGGGCATGCTGGCGCAAGGGCCACGCGTGGCTGAGTTTGAGCAGCGCTGGGCGCGCGTCTGCGGCGTCAAACACGCGATCGCCGTGTCGAGCGGCACGGCCGCACTGCATCTCGCCCTGCTGGCGCACGGCATCGGCGCCGGCGACGAGGTCATTACGACGCCGTTCACGTTCGCTGCATCGGCCAACAGCATCCTGTACGTCGGCGCGAAGCCGGTCTTCGTGGACATCGACCCGCGCACGTTCAACATGGATCCGGCCCAGGTTGAAGCCGCGATCACGCCGCGAACGCGCGCAATCATGCCGGTCCACCTGTTCGGGCTGATGTGCGACATGGACCCGCTGATGGCGATTGCACGACGCCACGGGCTTGCGATGATTGAAGACGCGTGCCAGGCCATCGGCGCCGCGTATCACGGGCGGCGCGCCGGGTCGTTTGGCACCGGATGCTTCAGCCTGTACGCGACGAAGAACGTCATGACCGGCGAAGGCGGCATGATCACGACCGCCGATGATGCGTTTGCCCGGCAGTGCCGCCTGTTGCGCAATCACGGCATGGCACAGCGCTACCATCACGAGACGCTCGGTTTTAACCTGCGCATGACCGACATGCAGGCCGCGCTCGGACTGGCGCAACTCGACCGGCTCGACGACTTCACCGCCAAACGCCGTGCCAATGCCGACTACCTGAACGCACACATCGAAAGCGTTGCGACACCGACCACGCCGGACGGCTACGCGCACGTCTGGCACCAGTATACCGTGCGGATCGACCGCAGGCGCGACCGCGACGCCGCCGTGCGCCTGCTGACGGACGCGGGCGTCGGCACCGGCATCTTCTACCCGATTCCCGCCAACCAGCAAAAGCACATCGTGGAGATGGGGCTCGCCGGCGCGGAAACGGTGGAATCCGATCGCGCCGCGCGCGAGGTGCTCTCATTGCCGGTACACCCGCTGGTCAGCGCTGCAGACCTCGAGACGATTGCCGAGGCGGTCAACCGCCTATGACGCTGAAAGCCGCCGTCGTCGGTGTTGGTGCGATTGGGGCCAATCACGCGCGCGTGTACGCCGACCTGCCGGATGTGTCGCTCGTCGGCGTGGCCGACACGCACCGGCCAACCGCACAGGCGATTGCGCGCCGCTACGGCACAGTCGCCTATGCCGATTTCGAGCAACTGATGGAAGAGCGGCGGCCGGACATCGTCAGCCTGGCGGTGCCGACGTACCTGCACCACGACGTCGGGCTAAAACTGATCGCACGCGGCGTACACCTGTTGATCGAAAAGCCGATCGCACTCACGGTCGAGCAGGGACAGGCGCTGATTGACGCGGCCGCGCGCCAGGGTATATTGCTCACGGTCGGACACATTGAGCGCTTCAATCCGTCGGTGACGGCGCTGAAGGCGCGCCTGGCTGCCGGTGAGCTCGGTCGTGTCTTCCAGATGGACGCGCGCCGCCAGGGCCCCTTCCCGGAGCGCGTGCGCGATGTCGGCGTGGTGGTTGACCTCGCCGTGCACGATCTGGACGTGATGCGACACATTAGCGGCGCCGAGATCGTGCGGCTGTACGCCGAGACCCAGGGTCATGTGCATGGCGCGCACGAGGAGCTACTCACAGGCTTGTTGCGGCTCAGCAACGGGGCGGTCGGCACGCTGACCATCAGTTGGCTTACGCCGACCAAGATCCGCGAACTGCTGGTCACGGGCGAGCGCGGCATGTTCCGGCTGGACTATATCACCCAGGACCTCTACTTCTACGAAAATGCGCTGGCTATGGATCCCGAATGGGAGACAATGCAGGTGCTGCGCGGCGTGAGCGAAGGGCGCATGATCCGCTATCCCATCGTGAAAAAAGAGCCGCTCCGCGTTGAACTCGAGGCGTTTTGCGCCGCTGTGCGAGAGCATTTGCCTCCGCCAGTCAGCGGAGCCGACGGCCTGCAGGCGCTCGCGCTGGCGCAGATGCTGGTCACATCCGGGCTTGAGCATCGTCCCATCGTTATTTGAAATGCGCTGCGCATGAATGTTACCCTCCGCACCGCCGTCGTCGCGCCCGCCTACAACGAACAAGGCAAGATCGGCCGCGTCGTCAACAAGGTTCCCAGGGACATTATCAGCGCGATTGTGGTCGTCGACGATTGCTCGACCGATGCCACCTCGGCAGAAGCGGCGGCAGCAGGCGCCGTTGTGATCCGTCATGAGCGCAACCGCGGCGTCGGGGCCGCCATCCGCAGCGGCATCGACTATGCGCTGGCGAACGGCTTTGACGCGGTCGCTATCCTATCCGGCGACGACCAGCACGATCCGAACGATCTGTACGGAATGCTGGCACTGCTGGAGCAAGGCTATGATTTCGTGCAGGGGTCACGCCGGTTCGCCGGCGGATTGGATGCGCCCAATATCGGCTGGTTTCGCCGCATGTCGACCTGGGGTTATACGATCGTCTTCCGCCTGGTCAGCGGCTTCCCGTGCACCGATGCCACAAACGGCGGGCGCGCCTTTCGGCTCCGCATTTTCGACGATCGCCGCATCAATCTGTGGCAGGACTGGCTTGACACCTACGAGTTAGAGACCTATCTGCTGTTTAAGGCGATTAAGACCCACGTCCGAATCGTCGAGGCGCCCGTCAAAGTGATCTATCATGATCGCGGAACGACCAAGATGAAGCCGTTTCGCGATTGGTGGCGCATCATGAAGCCGCTCGTGTATTTATCACTCGGCCTCCGAAAGTAGCCGGCAAGCAAAAGCCCCGGGACGCTGCCCGGGGCCTTTTGCTATTTGTGCACCGCATCGGCCGGCATGCCCGGCTTCAGTTCGCCGCCGGCGTTGGGAATCTCGAGCCTAACCGCAAACACGGTATTGACACGCTCGCTCTTGGACTGCACGTTGCGCGGCGTGAACTCGGCCTGCGGCGACACGTAGGTCACCCGGCCTGCAAACGCGCGCTTCGGGAACGAATCCACATATACATCGTACGCGTCGCCAGCTTTCACGGCACCGATCTGCGTTTCGGGAACGTAGATCGTGAGCTTGACCGGGTTGAAGCTCGCCACGGTCAGCAGCACGCCGCCGGGCACGGCGATCTCGCCCGTTTGCGCGGCGCGGCGGGTCACCATGCCTGTCGTCGGGCTCTTCACGGTCGTCTTAGCCATCTGCGCTTGCAGCACGCCTAGCGCTGACTCGGCCTGCTTGACGACGGCCTCCGCGACCGCCACTTGCTCCTTCGTCGCACCAGCCTTGACTGACTCCAGCCGCGCCTGCGCGCTATCCACCGCAGCGGCCGCCGCGTCGAACTGCGCTTTCGCCGCATCCACCTGTGCATTGGCCGTCAGCGGCTGGCTGCGCATCGCCACCAGCATATCGGCGTTCTTCTGCGCGCCGTCGAGCGTGGCGGCGGCGGCCAGCAGCCCGGCCCGCGCCGATTCGGCCGCCGCCTCGGCAGCCGCCCATTGCTCCGTCGCGGCCCGCGCATCCGGCAGCGTCTTGGCCGGCCCCTGGAATGCGTCGCGGCGCACGGCGGCCGCCTTGGCGTTGGCCTGGGCGACCTCGACATTGCGCGCGGTCGCTTCCAGTTGCTTCTTGAGCGATTCGACCTGCGCCTGCGCCGCCGCGATGCGCACGTCCAGTTCCTGCGGGTTGTCGCGCACGGCCTGCGCGTTCTCCCATGCCCGCCGCGCGCCCTCGCGCACGGCGATCGCCTGCGCCAGCGCCGTCTCGGCCTGCTTCACGTCCTCCGGGCGCGCGCCGGCGCGTATCTGCGCCAGTTGCGCCCGCGCGACCTCAACCGCGGACTGCGCTTGCACCAGTTGCGCGTCGAGCAGTGTATGATCAATGCGCACCAGTTCCTGGCCGGCCGTGACGGGGTCGCCTTCCTTGGCAGACAGCAGTTCGATCCGTCCGCCGACTTCGGCGGCGATTCGCACTTCGTCGCCTTCGATATAGCCGGAGACGCCATTGGCCGCCGCGTCGGCGGTAAACGCCGGCAACTGCCCTGTGCTGTACAGGTAGTAGCCGCCGGCCAGCACGAGCAGCAACACGAAAACGGGCACAATGCGTCGGGGGTTCGGTCGGTGCATGTCAAGCCTCTGTGCTGCGGTCTGCACGCCGCAGGCGTGTAATGAATACGTCCTCGAGTGATGGCGGGATGAGCGCGACGCTTTCGACGCGAATGCCGCGCCCTGCCAGCCAATCGCGCAGATCGGCCAGGCGCGCGCCCGCACCGTCGCCGATAGCGTGGATCGTGGAACCGTACAGGGCCACTTCGCCAAACCCAAACGGCGAGGCACGCATGGCCGCGATGGCATCATCCAGGCGATCACAGACAACCTCGACCACCTCGCCCACCATCTGGCGCGTCTTCATGCCGTGCGTCGTGTCCTCCGCTACAATGCGGCCCTGGTAGATGAAGGCCATGCGGTGGCAGTTCTCCGCCTCGTCCATGTAGTGGGTCGTCACCAGAATACTCGTTCCGCTGCGCGCCAGATCATAGAGCAAATCCCACAGCACGCGCCGCGAGATGGGGTCCACGCCCGCCGTTGGCTCATCCAGAAACAAGAAGGCCGGCTGGTGCCCAAGCGCGCAGGCCAATGCCAGCCGCTGCCGCGCGCCGCCGGGCAGCACACCAACACGCCGGTCGTCCACGCCCTCCAAGCCGACCAGCCGCAGCGTCTCGGCGCGCCGCGCTCGCCGTTGTTGGCGGGGCACGCCGTACACGCCGGCATAGAAATCGAAATTCTCGCCCACCGTCAGGTCGGGATACAGCGCAAACTTCTGCGACACGTACCCGACGCGCCGCCGGATTTCCTCGGCATCGCGCACCACATCGTATCCCAGCACGCGCGCGCTACCGGAGTTCGGCGCCAGCAGGCCGAGCAGGATGCGTATCGTCGTCGTCTTGCCCGCGCCATTCGGGCCGAGCAACCCGAAGATCTCGCCGGTCTCCATGCTGAACGAAACGTGGTCGACGGCCACAAATTCGCCAAAGCGCTTGACCAATTCCTGCGCCTCCAGCGGGCGCGCGCCATTCGCCATCATACGCCCGCCTGCGCCATGCGTCCCTGCAGGAGTAGGACAAATGCATCCTCCAGCCGGGCGCGCGTCGGATGCATATCGCCGACCTGAATCGCAGCGGCATCCCACGCCGCACGCAATTCCGGCATGCGCTCGGCGCGGTCGATGAGCAGCCGCAGCACATCGCCATGCGCCGACGCACTCAGCACGCCGGAACGATGCTCGACCGCCTTGCGCGCGCCCACGGCGTCGGTGGCCTGACCTTCCAGCACGATCGCGCCCAGCCCGGCGCGCAGGCCCGCCGGCGAATCGCGGGCGACCAGTTGTCCCTGGTGCATCAGCGCCACATGCGTGCAGCGCTCGGCCTCGTCCAGGTACGGCGTGCTGATCACAATCGTGACCCCATCGAGACGCACGCGCGTCAGCAGGTCCCAGAACTCGCGGCGGCTGACCGGGTCAACGCCGGTCGTCGGCTCGTCGAGCAGGAGGATGGGCGGTTGGTGCATAAGCGTTGCGGCCAGCGCCAGCTTCTTCTGCATGCCGCCCGACAGGTTGTGCGCGCGCCGCCCGCGGTACTCGCTCAACCGCGCAAAGCCCAGCAGCCGCTCGATCAGATCGGCGCGCTGCGCACGCGGCGAGCCGAACACATCGGCAAAGAAGTTCAGGTTCTCCAGCACGGTCAGGTCCGGATAGAGCGCAAAGCGCTGCGGCATGTAGCCGATCAGTTTCTTGACGCCTTCCGGATCAACCGTGACATCGAGCCCGCCAACCGTAACCCGTCCGCTCGTCGGCCGCATCGCGGTCGCGATCACGCGCATCGTCGTCGTTTTGCCGGCGCCGTCCGGGCCGATCAGCCCGAAGACCTCGCCGGCCTCCACCGACAGCGACAGGCCGTCGACCGCCGCCACGGCGCCGAAGCGCTTGCCAAACGACTCCAGCTCAATCATCGCCACGGCGTCACTCCAGACTCTTCCGGAAGCGCCTGGCCGCCATGAACATCAGCAGTGGCCCCAGAATAGCCAGCGCGGTCAACTGTTCGCTAAAGGCCTCCACGCCGACGCCCTTCAGCATGATAGCGCGGATGATAATCAGCATGTAGCGCAGCGGCACCACATAGCTGACGATCTGCAACGGGACCGGCATCGCTTCTAACGGGAAGAAAAAGCCCGCCAGGAATATGCCGGGCAGTGAGATCAGGAACGTCAGCAAGATCGCTTCCTGCTGGCTGCGCGCCACGGTCGAAATCAGAATCCCCTGCCCCAGCGTGGTCAGCAGGAACAGGACCGAACAACCGATCAGCAGGAGCAGGCTACCGCGCACCGGCACCTGGAACCAGAAGACGCCGAACAGGAGAATCTCGATCAGCGCGATCATGGCGACCAGTGTGTACGGCAGCACCTTGCCCACGACCAGTTCCAGCGGGCGAATCGGGGTCACCACCAACTGCTCGATCGTGCCCGTTTCGCGCTCGCGCACGATGCTCTGCGCCGTGAATAGCACGGTCAGGAATTGCAGAATCAGGCCGATCAAGCCTGGAATCATGTAGTTCGACGAGCGCAACTCCGGATTGTACAGCACGCGCGGGCGCACATCCACGCCGCCGAGCGACGCCACGTCAATACCGAGCCGCTGCTGAATGACCTGCGCGCCGTGCGCCTGCCCTACCGACTGCGAGGCCGCGAATACCGTGTTCGCGACAGCCGGGTCGGAGCCGTCGATCAGGACCAGCACCTGCGCGGGCCGGCCCTTCAGCAGATCATTGCCATAGCCGCTGCGCACCACCAGTCCCGCGCGCACCCGCCCGTTGTCGAGCAACCCGGCCAACTCGCGCTCGCTGCCCACCAGGTAGTCCATCGAGAAGTATTCCGAGGCGCGGTACGCCTCGATGAGTGCGCGGCTCTGCTCGCTGTGGTCGGCATCGTACACGCCGGTCACCAGATGCCGCACATCGGTCGTCGCCGCGTAGCCCAACAGGATGAGCTGCACGACCGGGATGAGAATCATGACCGCCAGCGCGCGCGGGTCGCGCAGGATATGGATGAACTCCTTGCGCAGGATGGGCCAGAGGCGGCTCGTCATGGTTTGCCTTTCGGGGCGGCCAGCGCGCCCCCCAGAAACAGGCGCACGCCGTGCTCGATGACGGCGTCATAATCGAGCGCCTCGTCGGACGGCATTTGCAGCAAGTCGTTGAGGATGATGTACGGCAGGAACTGTCCGGGGAACATGCGCGCCGCGATCTTCGGGTTCAGATCGCGGCGGAAAACGCCCGCGGCAATCTGGCGGCTGAAGTACGCTTCCAGTTGGCCGAACATATAGAGCGGTACTTGCTCCACATAGCGGGCCTTCACCGCGGGACGCAGCGACGGCACCGAAGAGACCAGCGAGCGCAGCAGGTCCGCGTTTTGCCGCACCGCGCCGATCAGGCTGCGCGCCAGGTGCAGCAGCGCCTGTTCGGGCGGCACCCCGGGGCTCATGGCCTCGGCCTGAAACAATTCGACCGCCGGGCTGACGAACTGGCGCGGGATGTGCACCAGCAGATCGCCCTTGTTCTTGTAGTATCTGTAGATCGAGCCCGAGGCAACGCCTGCCTCGCGCGCGATGTCGGCAATCGTGGCGCGTTCGTAGCCCTTGCGCGCGAAGACGCGCGCAGCGGCGGTCAGAATCTGGGCGCGGCGCTCGCTGAGCAGCGCGCGGCGCGCGGTGGGTGTCAGGCGGGGCATGGCGAATCTGATAATGAATGAACGTTCATTCATTTATCATTATACACAGCGCGCCCGGTTTGTCAATGACTGGCGCGAAATTCCGGCAACAAAAAGGGCGTCCCGTGTGGGTCGCCCCCCGTCATGCCTGCCACTGCCGCCTATCTCCCGGCCGCAAACGGATTGCCCAGCGCCGGATCGCCGAGCCACACGAACGTGTCGATCACCTCGCGGTTCTGTTCCTGATCGGCCGCCATGCGCCGCTTGGCGCGCATGACCGCCTCGCCAATCGTCGGCGCCGCTTTGACCACCAACTCGTCGAACAGGCCCTTCATCAACTCGTCCTGCGGGGCCGGAAACGACAAGCCGGTTGGCACGAGGCCGCCAATCATACCGCCGTCTGGCTTAAACAGCATGACTTCAGCAAGCGAGTCTTTTTGCGGATGGTAGAAGAAGCCATCCAGGCAGGTGGGCGTGAGCAGGATCGGCAGGCGTCCGCCGTTCTTGATATCGCCGGCGTGTTCCACGCCGAACAGCGGACCGGCCGCCCAGGTGTCGATCGAACCGTGCCCGACATAGGCAATGAGGCCTGCGCCGTCGTTCCACGCGCGCACCAGCGCCGGCCGCACCGTGTTGACGTTGCCGCCGGCGTCGGACAGGTACAACTTCTGGGTTGTCATGCCGGGCGGCAGAAGACCCGCCAGCATATCGGCGCTTGCGTTGAATGAAGCGTCCTTGTTGTCGGCGACGATCAGCGCGCGCCGGCGCCATTCGGCCGGGGCCGCCTGCTCAAACGCCAAAAGCTTGTCGACCGCCACGCGCACCTGCTCGGGCGTCTTGGCCGGGATGCGCCCGATCGACAGCACCGGACGGTCGTCTTCGTCGCTCTCGGCCACAAACCAGTTGTCGCTGGCCGCCTCGCCCAGATTGATGGCCGGCAGCAGGAAAGTCGGCACGAGATTCTGGTTCGGCCCCTTGAGATAGTTCTGGTAGTCGTAGCTCGCCTTGCCGACCAGCAGCACGAAGCGCGGCGCAGGCGACCAGTGTGCACGCGCATAGCGCACCAGTTCACGGATGGCGTATGGGGTGGGTACGCCATCTGAAAATGTGTCGTACACCTGCTCGATGTCCACCCGCTGCGCTTTCAGGCCGCGCGCCGTACGGTACGCCAGCAGCGGCTTGAGCGCATCGGCAAACGCGCCGGGCGCAATGACAAGGTAGTCCGCGCCCAGCCCGGCGGCGCGCAGGTCGCCGTCGCTCACCGGACGAAGCGAAACCGGCTTGCGAGCGGCGCCGGTCGCCAGCGCCATAAAGCGGCCGCCGCGCGTATCGGTGTAGCTCAGCACGGTCTCGCCATTGAGCTGCGCCACCACAAACCCGGACACGCGCGACGGCGCGGACGGGTTGGTCACATCGTACAGCGCCAGCGCGCCGTTGCGAAACCCGCCAACCTGCATGCTGCCTGCTTGAGCGGCAAATGACAGCATGTCGTCAGCGGCGCTGTACGCGCGCGCATACGATACGCCGATCGATTCGAGCAGGTCAACTTCCGGTTGATCGACCGCGCCGACCGCCCGCAGATTGACGCCATTGCTGCCGGTCTTGAACGCGGCGACCGGCGCTTCGAACACAAAGCGTGTGCGGCCCTCCCACTGTGCGTCACCGGCGAGCGCGCCGTTGACGCGCACTTCGACATGGTGCGCGCCTTCGGTCGCACCGGCCAGCGTCACGCGCACGCGAGCCTCCCCCGCCGCGACACCGGGCACATTCACGCTGATGGTTGTCGACAGCGGCGAGGCCAGCGATAACCAGAACCAGCGCGCGCCATCGATCGGGCTGGCGTTGTAGATGCGCCGCTCGGCCACGGTCAGTGTATCGGCAAACGAGGGCGCCGGCGGGCTGCCGGCGCGCTCGACCGTGCGCGTGCTCATGCGCAAGCCGGGCGCATCGCCGAGGGATAGCCGGTAGGCATCGGTGCTACTGTAGATGCTGATTTCGGGGCGCGCGTAGAAATAGAGGCTGAAATCGTCGCCGGACTCCACGACATCCAGCGGCACGAACGCATCACGATGGCGGAGTTGAAGACGAGGGAGTGCGCCGCCGGAAACGGGCAGGCCGGCCGCGCGCAAGTCGGCGGCGGTTACACGATAGATGCCCGGCTCGCCCACATAGACTTGCAGCGCGCGGACGGCCGCAGGCGCCGGCGTCGCAGCATCGGACGCGCAGGCGGCCAGCGCCAGCGCCAGGACGGCCGCGGCGAACAGCCTGCGCATTAACGGCGCAGGTAGTACTGCCAGAGGACGACGCCCGCCACACCGAGCATCAAGAAGCCGAACGCACCCATGCCCAGCACCGCGGCCAGACCCACACCAACCAACGCCGGGCTTGGCGAACTGGCAGCCGGCGCCTCGGTCGGCGTCGGTTTGCGCTGGGCCGGCGGGTTGGCGCGCGGCGCGGACGCCTCCGTCGTTGGCACGACCATGGCGACAATCGTAATCGTCGGCTCTGGGGTAGCCGTGCTGTCAACATCCACAGGCTCGGGCGTCGCGCTCGGTGCAGCGGGCGCAGACGTCGGGGTTGCCACCGCTGGCAGCGGCGTGACCGTCTTCACGTTCGCGGGCGGGACGGCCGTCGGCGGAAGTGCTGTGCTGGTCGGTGGCACCGTGGTCGGCGATGCCGTTGGCGGCAACGGCGTGCTCGTCGCCGTTGAAACTGCCGTCGCTGTGGACGTGGGCGCAACGGTGCGCGTCGCCGTCGGCGGGACCGCGGTGGCCGTGGCGGTCGGCGCGGTCAGATCCCCGGACACCGCCGACACCACGACATCATGAATCACGTTCGGATCACCGCACGGCGACCCGTATAGCTGCAGGCGGTAGTAGTATGTCGTGCCGAGCGGCAAGTTGCTGTCCGAGTATTCATACGTCAGCGGGCTCATGCTCTGCACACAGGGCGACTGGCTCGGCACAAACGCGATCTTGGCCCAGGAGTTGGCGTTGGAAGGCGTGGTCGAGCGCTCGACGTTGAAGCCGAAGTTCTTCAGTTCGGTGACGGTGCTCCAAGACAGCGTGATCTGGCCCGGCGCCCCGGTTGCATCAAAAGCGGATACCGATACGGCAGCCGATGCCGTCGCTGCCCATAGCGTCGCCAGCGCCACGCCCAGCAACAGTGCCGGAATGGCGCGCTTCATCAATTTGCGATAGGCCTGCCCGATGGTTGCTTTCATTGTCGAAGTCACCGCCTTCCAACGTGCCCGAAGACGGGGCCACCCCCCAGTCAAACTGCGTACCTGCCCGTTGCGCTCAATGCTGTTCACCCGGCCGACCAGCCGTACCGCATGCACCGGTGAATCGAAGTCCCAGGCGGCATCCCCTTTTGTCTGGAGATACGGCTCGGCGCCGATAAGCCTCAAGCGCAAGAGCCGATGCACCTGCAAGATGCCGTCGCGTTCAACCACGATGACATCCCCAACCCTCAGATCGCGCCACACGCACGACTTAAGCACGATGTCATCATTTGGACGGATCTCCGGCAACATGCTGCCGGTCGAAACCCGTAGCCGGACTGGCCTGCCTGCGGCCAGCGCGGCCTTAAGCAAACTCTGCGTGACATGGTCTGCTATGCTCGCGTCGGCTTCCACCTTCACCTACTAATACTAAGATACACTACTTGGATACCATCGGCAAATAGGACTTTAGGGGGATTGCGACCTTCGTGCTCAAAGACGTCACATTATTTGCCAAAGTAACTTCGCCCAATGCACCCATAATGCTCGCGGACACCGAAATCGGTATACTGGCCGATAACCAGTAGCTTGCATCCACCTGCGCCACGATCATGATCGTACCGCCGCCGCCGGGCGACAGATCCGACACAATCCAGGCGTATTGGGGCCCGGCATCTTCCGACAGGCTGGCGCCAGAGTAACTGTAAGTTGGCGTCAACAATCCCGCCGGCAAAATATCTGAGATCACTATATTCGTCGCCAGCGTGCCGCCCACATTGGTGTACTGCAGCGTGTACGTGATGATGGGGTTGCCGCCCTCCACCCATACAATACTCGGCGCACGCTGCGTCACTACCAGATCGACCGGCGGCGCAGCCACCGCAACCGCTGAATTGTTGCTGAGAATCGTCTCCGGCGCTGTCGTGCTGGCCTGCGCAGCGACCGCGAGAACGTATGTTCCGTGGTCAAACAGGTAGCTGCTCGTGCGCGCGTAAACGTTGATAGTCATGCTGGCGCCAGGCGCCAGACTCGAAGCATTCCAGACGTAGGAACTGCCGCCCATTGGTGTTACCACGGCGCCGCTCGCAACGTAGGTCACGCTGACCAGCCCGGCGGGCAGCACATCACTGATAACGACGCCCGCTGCGGTCACCTGACCTGCGTTGGTGAGCCGCAGCGTGAACGTCAGCGGCGTGCCGGCAGCCAGCGTGCCTGAGACGGCGGCGACATGCGACAAGACGAGATCTGTGTTCGGCACCAGATTGATCCGCAAGGCGGGGTCACCGAACAACGTAAACTGATCGACCTCGTCACCGTGCGCGCTGTTCGCCAGCTTGCTGAAATTAATCGCCAAACCAAGGCGGCTAAGATTGTGCTGGAAGACGCCGTCATACAGTTGAGTTGCCAGATCTTCGTGGGCTGTGTTGTAGCCGTTGCCCGATGATGCCCAGTCCGCGATAGCTCCGTAGCCGTCGGCCCGAATAAACGACTCGGCCAGTGTGGTATAGCCCGGCAACTGAAATTCGCCGGTCTGACACGCCAACTCGAGCAAGATCGGCTGGCGCGCCCCATTGGCCACCGTGGAGAATACGTTGATGGAGGACAGGTAGTTTCCCATGAGCCGCTCGTCCGCCCACTGCTGTTTGGACGCATGTCCAATATAGGTGGCAAACAGCATCCCCGTGTTGAGGGCCGTCGTGATCGCCCTGCGGGTCGCCACGTCGGTTGTGTAGAACCAGTCGCCGGTGATCGTCGGCGTATACGGATCGTAGTAAACGCGCGTCGCCGTGTAGTAAGCCGGGATGTGACTGCTAATACGATCGGCCGTGCCGGGGAAGTCGCCGCCGGTCCCCGGATTGCCATAGGCATCGTAGTAGTTGTCGGCAAAATACCCAACGGTCGACTGCCATGCGCCGGGCGGCGGAGCCTGCTCGTACGCGACGATCTTGTTGACCATCGCAACAGTCTCTGTGACGCTGCGCGACGGCAGGCGCCCGATCGCCATGTCCGGGATCACGCCGTTGCCGGTCAGGTTGACATACCAGTTGTCCACCGCGGTTTCGTTGAGCTGCACGAAGTTGGCCTTCATGTACGGCGGAATGAACTGCGTTTCCTGCACATACGGGTAGATGTTGTGCGGGAAGTAATTATGGTAGTTGACGGTGCCGTCACCGACCAGCAGCACAAATTGCGGCGCGGGCGTCTGCCAGTTGGTGTAGGCATACATCAGGAAGCTGCGGATGGCGGTGGCGTCGACCACGCCGTCGCTGAACTCGTCGTACACATCCGAGATGCGCGCGCGCGCCACCCGCAACCCCTGCGACGCACGCAGTGTCTCCAGCGGCGCCGTCGCCGTGTAGAAATCGTCGTACGCGATTACGATGTAGTCCGCGCCATTCGCCGTGCTCTTCAAGCTCGACGATGAGTCGTCGCGCACAATCGCTGGCGGCGTCTTGCCCACCGCCACCGCCTCATAGCGCGCAGCGCCCGCCGGCGAGTCGCCGAACACCAACGCGTACGGGCCGCTGCCGACGAACGTCGGGCTCGTCAGCCGCACCGCCTGGGTTGGAATCGAAACATCATACAGTCTCACGCTGTTCGTGCTGAACGCCGTCACGGTGAGCGCCAGCGGCCCCGCAACATTGGTCTGAAACGCGAGCCGGTCATCGCGCGCCTGGTAATCACGCTGGTATTCAACTTCAAACCAGTTCATCGCGATGCCATCGTAGAGCGTGAAATCGACATTGTCGTTGGGCACAACCACCGACAAGACGTTGGTACCAGAGATTAAGATGGACTGCGTAAAACTGACGGTAAAATCGCGCTGAACATCCCCCACCCAGCGATCCTCGCCAAGATACACGCCGTTCAGGTAGTACATGCCGTGATGCGGATAGGCGTCCCCGCCACTGCCGCTGTATCCCATGACCTGGACGTGCACAGTCGCAGTCGGCGCACTGGCATTTACTTCGGATAGCGCCACCGTGTACGTGGCGGGCGACGCCACCCAGCCAAGCGGCACGAAATAGAGCGGCGTATGGATGTTGTTCCAGAACCAGTGATCGCCATCCCCCCATGGATGGGTGTTGTCGTACATCAGATTGGTTTCGGCATGCACCGTTGCCGTGAACGTGGCCGGCGTCGTCCCGGCGGTCGGCACACCGGATCGCGTCGCCATGCGCGCGCCGTTGGCCCCGCCGTAGGTCAGCCAGTAGATGTTGATGTCCGAGTAAAGCGTGTTGATCGCCTGCGCGTAAAACTCGATGAACGATGAGCTCGTAAAGACGCCGGGGTCACCGGCCAAGTAGGTCGGCACCTCGACGCCGTTCTTGAATATCTGGAGGGTGGATGGCGTCACCGTTGCGGGAATGCCGGCACTGACCAAGTCACTGTATGTCAACCGATAGATGCCTTCGTCGCGAATGCTGACGCGATACGATGGCGTGGGCGCCGAGGCGGGACGGCTTGGCGTGCTCGCCGGTGTACTCGCCGCCTGCCGCCAGGCGAGCGCCTGACTGTAGTTAAGCAGTTGGCTGCTCAAGATCGGCTCAAAAACGCCCTCGTCGCGATAGACGCCGCTTTGCGGCGCCCTGCCCGCCGGGCGTGTGAAGCGCACCTCGACACGCATCCGCCGCGCCCAGCGCACGCGCCCCTGCGCCGCGTCGTAGCGGAACGGGGACAGCACGATCTGCGCAATGCGCTGGCTGCGCATGGAACGCAATGCGTTGATGCGCGCCGATTCGGTGGGCGTGTAGCCGCGCTGCGCGTACGCTGCCGGGTCAGGGGCATAGCGATAGCTGGACGCGGCAGGCGGATCCGCTCCCGGCAGGCCGCCATTGGCCAGACTCGGCAGCGGCGCCAGCTTGTGCGGCAGGTAGAACTCCGCCGCGTCTTCCGAGAGCACCTGCACGACTACGTCGGCGTCCTGCGGCGCGCCGATCAGCAGGCTCTGGATGAGCAGTTGGGGGTAGCCGGGCCGCGGGCTCCAGAGCGTCAGGTCGGGCGCATTCAACTCGACAAACGACTCCGCGTCACCGGCGCGCGTTTGCAGCGTGTAGCTGGGCACCAGCAGCTCAATCAGGAGACCGTTGGCATCGGAGCGCAACACGTTTACGCCGGACGCAGGCGCCTGCGCACTGGCCGGCGCGCCAAGCCAGATGAGCAACACGACCGCCAGTGCGAGCGCGGTCCCGCCCGCCAAAGCAAGCCGCGCCACGCGCGTCAAGGTCGTGCGCGCTACCTTCTGCGCATCCGCCATACCAATGCCCCCAGCAACACCACGGCGCCAGCGGCCATGGCCGCAGCGACGATCAGTTGAGTTCCAGACCCGCCCGTCGTCGACGAGCCGGCCGTAATCATGAACGGGTCATGCTGCGTGCGACGGCCGTTCATCTCGACATCTTCAAGGACGTAGTAGTAGGTCACCCCGGCGATCGACGCCGTGTCGGTATACACATACTGCCCGCCCGCGATCGCATCGTTCGATGCGGGAATCAGATCGGGGTTGACCTGCGTGAACGGTCCCGCGCGGTCTTCCGCCCGGAAGACATTGAAGCCCGCCGTATTGATCTCGCTCTTCGTCGTCCACTTGAGCACGACCGGCGCCAGCGGACGAGATGGCGCCGGCGTGGACTGCGCCGGAATACCCGCCATCACCGGCGCGGGCGGCGCGCCCGCCGCCGCGAGACCGTGCGCGGCCGCCGCCAGCACAAACAGCATGCAAAGCAGTGCGATCAATATCCGCTGCGTCGCAAGCATGAGTTCGCCTTCAGGCCCCCGGGTCCGTGTACGTGTAGCCGACGCCGACAACGGTCTTGATGCGGGACTGGGTTACGCCATCCAGGTCGATCTTCTGGCGCAGGCGGCGCACCAGGCCCTTGAGCAGTGTGCGGTCGCCGGTCGTTTCATCGTGGCCCCACACCTGATGCACCAGGTCGTCAACCGTAAGCACCTGGCCGCGATTCTCGATCAGAACGTGCAGCAGGCGGAACTCGAGCGGCGTCAGGCTGATGGCGCCGGCGCCGGACTGGCGCACTTCATGGCGCACTGGGTCCAGCGTCAGAGAACCACTCGTTAGGATGCCGCGCTGCGGCAGGCCGGCGCGCCGCAATTCCGCTTTGATGCGCGCGATCAACTGCTTGGGGCTGAACGGCTTGGACACGTAGTCGTCGGCGCCCGCTTCGAAGGCGCTGAGGATGTCCTCTTCCGCATTGCGCACCGTCAGCATGATGATCGGCACCGCCGAATGCGTGCGCAGGTTCCGGCACACCTGCAGCCCGTCGAGCTTCGGCATATTGTAGTCGAGAATGACGAGCGCGGGGTCAGACTCGCCAAACAGACGGAGCGCCTGCTCGCCGTCCTCCGCCTTGACGACGTCGAAACCGGCGCGCTGCAAGGCAAACGTCAAGATTTCACCCAGTTCGCGATCATCATCGGCAACGAGTATTTTCATCGCTTTGGTCGTACATAGGCAGAAGCGCCTACGCGCCTTCGCCGTCCATGCGGGCCACCGGCAGGGTAAACCAGAACGCCGTGCCGGACCCGTCGGTTTCCGTAATTCCCACTTGCCCGCCATGCAGGCGGATAATTTCGCTGACCATCGCCAGCCCCAGGCCAATGCCGGGCGGTTGATCCGGGCCGCCGGCGCCCAGCCGTGCAAAGCGCTGGAAGAGTTGCGCGCGCTGCTCGGGCGCAATGCCCGGGCCGCGATCGGCCACGGCCACGCGCACGTACTCGCCGGCCACCGACGCGCTCACGTCGACCGGTTCGCCGGTCGGCGCATATTTGTTGGCGTTCGACAGCAGGTTGACCAACACCTGCGTCACCCGGCGCGGGTCGGCCATCACCGCGGGCAAATCATCGGCCAGTGCGAGCCGCAGCGGCTGCCGGCGCTGGTCGAACAGCGGCTGGACCGATGCCTGTGCCTCGCCGACAATCGCGCGCAGATCCGACGGCACCGCCTGCACTTGAAACTGCCCGGCCTGCAAGCTGGCCGAGTCCAGAAGATTCTCGATCAGTTGCTGCAGGCGGATGACGGAGCGGCGCACGGAGGCCAGCAGGCCACGCTCGCCGGGCGGCAACGCGCCTTCGCTCGCTTCCAGCAACTCCAGCGACGCGCCCATCGCGGCCAGCGGCGTTTTGAACTCGTGCGGCACCATCGCCAGGAAATCGCGATAGCGGTTGCGCTCGAGCGCCAGGTCGGCATACATGCGCGCGAGCTGCAGGCGCATCGTTTCGAAGCTGCGCGCCAGCACGCCGATCTCATCGCGCCCGGCCACCGCGACCGGCTGGGAGAGATCGCCGGACGTGATCGCCTGCGTCGCCCACGTCAACACCTGCAACGGCCGCGTGATGACGCGCGCGAGCACGTACGCTTCGAGCAGCACCAGGCTCGCCAGCGCCAGCGCGGCCGCCGAAAACCAGCGCACCGCGCTGTCGCGCGCCGCCGCGATATCGGCCACCGGCTGCGACACGCCGTAGAAGCCCATTGACTGCTGCTGCACGTCGATCAACGGAACGTAGTAGCCGTACCCGTCGACGCCGTCAGCCGTGCTGGCGCCCAGCGCCACCTGCGCGCCGCCCAGCACCACCGCGCGCAGCGCCGCGCTGAGCTGGATGCTACGGGCGCCCACTGTTACGACGCCTGACTCGCTGCGACAGTAAGTCCACGCGCTGAGCCCGGTGGCATTGCGCAGGCGGTCGACGAAGTCCGGGTTCAGCGGCGTCGTGGCAATCACCCGCCCGGCAATGTCGCCGCGCGCGACGACCGGCATCGCCGCGAGCGCGAGCACGTCGCAGCGATCACTGGTTGCCGCGCCGGCAAATATCGCGCCGCCGTCGGCCGCCGCCAGCATATCGCGAATGCGGGTGCTATCCGGCATCCCGCCGGCCAGCACGCGCTGGTCGGCGCCGATCAGCGTGATCGACGTGTCGGGTGCCATCGCGAGATAGCGTGCCATGGCGGTCGTCGCCGCCTGCGGGTCGCGCAGTCGCGCGGCATCCTGCACGGCCACATCCAGCGCCACGCCACGAGCCACCCGAGCAACCGACGTGACGTGCTCCTCGATAATCGTGTCCGCCAGCTGTCGCGCGGTAGACAGCCGCGCCTGTGTGGCACGCTCCTGCTCGGCGCCGAGCAGATAGATGGCGAGCGCGCTCAAGACCAGGCCGGTGCCGATGATCAGGCCGCCCATGACGAGCATGAGCCGCAGGGCCAGCGAGGCCAGGTACGGCACCGCGCGCGCGCCGGAGGCATCGCTCATGGACCGTGGCTGCCTAAAAAAGATGACGACATTCGGATCATGTCGTCATCTTATTCCGTGCAATATCATAACGCATAGCCGGCGGCAGCGCGCCGCGATAGGCGCGCCCTGCACGGTTGCTATTGGTTTGGCCTCGCGCCCGGCAGAAGCTAGCTGAACAACTGGGTGCCGTCGCAGCCCGCGCCGACGCTCGCCTTGCTCGGCGGGGTCACGTTTGTGCACACGATCGCCATTGCCTCCAGGCGCTGCTTGAAGACAATCTGCGGGGCGATGTACGGCTTCTTGGCGGTATCGTTGGCCGGCATTTCGTTCGTGTTCATGGGGTCTCCTGTTCTCCTCCCGAAAGATGACATAAATAACTGCTCCTGCGGATAGCGTCGTGCTACACCACCATACCGGCCGGTCGCCGCACGAGCGCCAGCGCATCCGCCGGTATCAAGTGCGCCAGCTGGGTAGCTGCCGCCCGCACCGGCAAGACGGGCATATACTCCAGGTCGTCCGGCACGCCGTTGGCCAAGTGCGCCGGAATCGGGTAGTTTGCGGGCAGCACTCCTTTCTCAACCAGCACCTGCCGTCGCGCGAGCGCTTCGCGGCAACTCGAGGCCGCCGGCAAATACAGGCTGCCGTTCTCGACCAACGCGTTGGCGTGGCAGCGGTGACATATGTTGTTCAATTCGCACGTCCGGCAGATTGGCAGCACATCAAACGTCAACTTCGACGTTTCCTTAAATACAGCCGACTGCCAGATCTCCGCGATCGGTTCGGCCAACAGGTTGCCGGCCGAAATGCGCGTCTGCACGCACGGGAACACGTTGCCGTACGGGTCAAGCACCAGGCTGTGCAACCCGATCGAGCACGAGCGCTGGCCTTCGGCCACCGGCGCCGGTATCTCGTCCGTTTCGCTGATCTGCTCCCGGAACAGCCAGACCATATCGTTGTACGTCAGCCGGTGCCGCAGCGGCGCCAGTCCGCCGTTGTCCTTGGCCGTAATCACCGTGTCGGTTCGCGAGACACAACCCAGCTCGGATGCCAACGCGCGCAGCGCATGATACTGATGCACGTTTTCCCGCATCAACGGCGTCTTAATTGTAATATGAAGACCGCGTTCGCGCAACAATTGCGCCGCGCGTGTCGTCAGCTCCCACGACCGCCGGCGGCGCGTGATGCCGTCGTGCGTTTCGGCATCGGCCGCATACAGCGAAATCTCCACGCCGGTCGGCCGCAGCGCCGCGATGCGGTCGGCCATATCCGGCGTGACCAGAATGCCGTTGGTCAACAGGCGGATCGCAAACCGCTTGCGCCGCGCATACTCTGCGATGGTGAAGAAATCGCGCCGAGCCAGAATCTCGCCGCCGGAGAACGTGATGTTCAACGCGCCCATCACTGCAAATTCATCGACGCAGCGCAGGGCCTGTTCGGTGTTCAACTCCCCGGCGACATGCTCCCCCGGCGCAAACACATCGAGGTAGCAATGCGTGCATTCCTCGTTGCACCGGTACGTGAGCTCCCAGTGTACCGTGAGCAGGCGATGCTGCCTCGCCATCTTCAAAACGATTTGCTGGTAAGGATCGAGTCCGGCCATCGCCCGGGCAGGCACGGGCGCGCATTCGTCCGGCCCTTCGGCGGGTCTATCAGACATGTGTCCCCCTCCCCCATTCCCTAGTGACAATAATAACACCGCATTTGTCAACTGTCAATGATTTCATAAAAACGGATGGAAAAGAGACGGCAATCCGGGCGCAGTGTCAAATTCCGTGTACCGGCCGTCCCGGTCAGCCGGTACGTGTGGTTGGAAACTACTGAAAACTATGGTCGAAAGCCTACGCCTGCGGCCGGTCGGCCAAGGTTACAATATTCTCATCGATCAGCCGTTCGACAAACGCCTGCACATCCGCCTGCGCCTGCGGCAGGGCGACATCGTACTCGCGTTCGATCAGTTGTGCGATCTCGCCTATGGTGCGCGTGCCGTCGGCCAGTTCCCAGATGCGGGCGCCCACACGATTCAATACCTCCACATCGCCGCTTTCCGAAAGCACAATCACGGCTTCATCGTCGATGACGCGGCCGGAGACCTGCCTATGCGGGATGGGATATTGTTGCAGTGAAAGCATTGATCACGCTCCAAAAGCCGGCGTCCATGCGAAAACGCAATTCGCCGGCGGGAATTTGCAGCACCAGATCACGACATGTCGAGATGACCTGCGTGCTCACGAGCGGGTCGTTCATCACAAACGGCACACACTGCACCAGGCGAGCGACGGTCGCCGGATGGGTCATCGGCACGACGGAATGATTGCGCGCTTTGACAAGCTTGAACAGGCCGGCCAGTGGCGCCGACACGGCGGCTTGCGGCGAGCGCGGATTTGAGCCGCGAAACGGCACGCCGTGCGCCACGAAGCGGCCGTCACGCCGGCCGATGATCACTATATCGTCGCCCAGCACCGTCAACCCGGCATCCAGCGACAGGTGCGCGACCGTGGACTTGCCGCTGCCGGACTGGCCGAAGAACACGCTGGCGCGTTCGCCGAGTGCGACGCCGGACGCATGCAGCATGACGCCACCGGACCGCGCGCTATGGTACGCGCAGAGCACGCGCAGGTAGTTTTCAATGTCTGCGCCCGGCCGCAGTTCGATTTGCCCCGCGGCCCGCCGCCAGTCCATCCAGCCCTCGTCGTGCAACGAGCGGTAGGTCAGGCGGTCGCCCGACGATTCCGTGTCGACCCGCCAGACACGGTCGGCGCGCGGCGGCATGCCGGCATCCGGGCGCACTACGGCGCGCACCACATAGGCCGCGCCGGCCGCCGGCGCCGCAAAAGCGACGTAGCGCGACAGCACGCGCGCCGATAGCAGCTCGTCCTCGATCTGCAAGGCTACGCGAATACCGGCGATCTCAATGCCAATCATGTGAGCCGTCTAGTGAATCCACACCGGATCCCAGTCGTTGTACGCGTTCCGGCTGATGTTGGTCAGATCGCCGCCGTCCGCGTTCATCCGCCAGAGCTGCTTGCGGCCCGTCACACGATTGCTCCAGAACACGATCTGCTTGCCATCGCTCGACCAGCTTGGCCGTTTGTTCCATTCCCAGTCGGAGTGGGTCAGTTGTTGTGATCCACCCAGATCGAGGTTCAGACGGTAGATCTCGTCATGGCCGGTCACCGTGGATACGTACACGAAGTCATACCCATTCGGCGCAAAAGCCGGATCGTAGTTGATGCCGTCGTTCTGGACGAGAACGCGCGTTCGCTGGCTGCCCAGATCGACGAGTTCAATGCGCGTCAGCGTCGTTGGCTGTCCAATTACGGCCAGGCGGTTCAGGCCGGCCTGCGCCTGGCGCGCGCCCGTGACGTCGTATGCCCAGCGATCGCTGAGCCGCCCGACGCGACTGCCATCCGGATCCATCACGAACACTGCGGGCGCGCCATCGCGATCCGACATAAATGCAATCGTACCGCGCACCGCCGCGGGAATGCTGGCCGGCGTACGCGTCGGCGCGGGCGTGGGCGTCGGCGTCGGCAGATTGTATACGACGAGGGGCGGCGTCGGCGTGCCATATGGCACGATCGACACGTAGCACGGCAGCGGCGTTGGTGTGCCGGTTGTCGCGGCGATCGCGGTCGCCAGGGCGGTCTGATAAACCGCCGTCGCCTGATTGGCGGGCGCCGGCGTCGCGGTGATAATCGGCGGCACGACCCAATTGACCGGCGTTGGTGTGGCCGTGCCAACCTCCGCGGCCTGCAGGGTGGCCTGCGCCACCGCGGTCGCGGCTGCAAAAACCGTCGCAGGTGTCGGCGTCGCCGTGACCACAATGGGCGTAACATAGTAGGGCGGATACGGCGTGGGCGTGCCAAAACTCTGTGCGGCATAGGTGGCCGTGGCTTCAAGCGCGGCGCGCGCAGCCGGGTCGTCCGGCGTCGGCACGCATGCGATCACCACGACCTTGGACGCCACGTCCGCGCCGGCGCTGCTTGATACGATCAGCGAAGGTTTCGCGGCGCCAGCGCCGGTACCGCTCTCCCAGGCGAAGATATCGTCCGGCCCGCTGGTTGGGCCGTCAATGCGAAAGAGCACCCGGCCCTGTCCCGCCGCGCGCTGCAGCGTTTCAAGCACGGGACCGGTCAATTCAAATCGATTGACCTTTCCGGCGCCGAGCTGACCGGCGTTCAACGCCGGCTGCAATACAAAGTCCCATTTGAGTGCGCGCACTTCATCGAAGGAGAACGTATCCAAGCGCGCGCCAGCCGGCAAGGTGATCAGCTTGATCGTCCATGCTCCAGCCGAGCCAGCCTGGACGTCGCGAGCGCCAGTCAATTCGAGGGCAGCCGCCTGGACCGTTGCGTCTGCCGGCAACTCGCTGAGGTCAAACTGCACGAGTCCCATGTAGACCGCGCCATCAAAAACGCCTGCCTGTATGCTGCGGTCGCTGACATGCACGCCCTGGCGATCGCCATTTGTGATCCAGCCGACATCGCTGATCAGGGGATTGAGCGTGCGTATGCGGCCGCCGGCGGCCACCGTCGCGCTCTGTGACGGGCGCGGGACCGGAGTGGCCGTCGGGGATGCCGGGCGTGGCGTGCTCGTCACCGTGGCGGTACGCGTAGCGGTTGGCGCGCTGGCCACCGGCGCCGACGTTGGCAGGGGCGGCAACATTGGGCGATCCAGCCAGAGCGCGCCAAAGTAGACAAGCGCAAACAATACCGCTGCAACGGCCGCAGCCAGCACAAGCCGGTCGAGCCAACCGACCGCCCGCGCCGGGTCGGCTTGCGCGTCACCGGTCTCGTCTTCCACCTCGACGGGCGGGGGCGGCTGGTTCACCACGACCGGCGGCGGCACAACCGCGACAGGCCTGTACAACGGGCAGAGATTGTGGACGCGCGCGAGGCAGAACTGCCGCTGATGCTCCTCGGCTATTGAAGCGGCGCGACCGGATACGTGGCAGCGATGCTCACCCGACGGGCTTGACAGCACGCTGTGCCGGTCGGCGCGCAAACCCAGGTGGGGGCATACCGGTTGTGGCGACGACGACATCTAGTTGACAATCTCGGCTTTCTTGTTCGTGGACGAGCGGGTGCGGCGACGGCCGCCGCTGCGCCAGAACTCCCACCACCGTCTGGGGGTGGAGTTGCCGGTTGAGTAGTAATAGTAGTAGTAGTAGTAGCCCTCGGCGCGGCGCGTGCTGATCTTGTTGACCACCGCGCCAAGCAGTCGGGCCTCGGCCACCTTGCCCAGCGCGGTCGCGCTGCGCCGCAGAGCGTCGGTGCGCGTGCGCCCGGCATCGACCACCAGAAGCGACGCGTGCACCTTGCCCGCGAGAATGACGGCATCAGCCACGGCCAACACGGGCGGGCTGTCGAATATTACGAGGTCGGCGCTTTGCCGCAAGCGATCCACAATGCGAGTCATTTCGACCGAGTTTAGCACTTCCGCCGGATTGGGCGGGAGCGGCCCGCTGGTCATCAACTGCAAGCCGGGCACTCCGGTCGGCTGAACCACCGCATCGAGCGGCAGGGTCTCGTCGAGCACCAGGCTTGTCAACCCAACCCGGTTACTCACGCCGAATACTTTGTGCTGGCTGGGACGCCGCAAGTCGGCATCCACCAGAATGATGCGCTTCTGCGTCTGCGCCAGCATGACGGCCAGGTTTGCCGCCGTCGTCGTCTTGCCCTCGCCGGGGCTTGAACTCGTGATCAGCAGGCTGCCGCCCGGGCTTTTGAGGCCTGAGAATTGCAGATTCGTGCGCAAGACGCGGTACGCCTCATTGATCGGATCCGATGAATCGCGAGTGGATATCAGTTGATCGGTTGCCTTGCGCACGTTGCCGATCCGCGCAATGACGCCCAGCGCGCTCAGGCCGGTCACGCGTTCGATATCGTCTGGCGACTTGACCGTGTCGTCCAGATACTCCAGGAGTACCGCAGCGCCCAGCGCTAGGGCGGCGCCGATCAGCGCCGCCAGCATCACGTTCAGCGTGGTGTTGGGGCCGATCGGGCCGCCGGGCTCGGTCGCCGGCTCAATCACGCTCAGATAGTTCGTGCCGCCGCGGTAGAACGTGAGCAGGCTGGCATAATTGGCTTGCCAGGTATTCAACTGAGACTGCTTGGCCGCGATCTGGGTCTGCACATCCTGAATGCGGCGCGCGCTCACCTCGTTCACCACCGATTTTTCCAGTTCGGCGATATCCTGCTTGCCCTGGGCGATGCGCGCCTCGTAGTCTTTCAACTGGCCTTCCACAAAGAGGCGGCGCTCTTCCTGCTGTTTTTCGTTCGGCGTCGGGCTTTGCGCAATCACCTGGCGTGCGACTTCGTTGGCGACCGCCTGCGCCCGCTTCGGATTTGTGTCGATCACCTTGATTTCAATCAACTGTGTGCCGGCAACGACCGTCGCGCTCGTCTGCCCGGCCACTGCCTGCCACGAGCCCGGCAAACCCAGCGCATCGACGACCGCCTGCATGACCGGCTGCCGTCGCACGATCTGCACGTACGTTTGCGCCAGTTGCTGGGCCGTGTAGACCTGCATCGTCTCCGGGTTCGGATTCTGCAACGACTGGCCCACCATGAGCGTGGTCGTGGCCTGGTAGATCGGCAGGCTTTGGCGGCTGGCAAAATAGCTGAAGCCGGCGGCCACAGCGGGCGCCAGTACGATCAGCCACCACCATTTGAGGAGAACGGCAACGTATCGCTTTAACTCCATGACGGAGACATCCTTAGTCGCATTTGAGAAAGGCAGTCGCGCTGTCGCATCGACTGCCGTTGATTGGGCAATGAACTATATTAGCACAGTTCTTGCGCGCTGAACTATTTAGGTCCGGCAACTCGGCGCAGGGTTGCGATACCGCGCAGCCAGCGCCGCAGATAAGCCAGCGGCAGGCCGCGCGCAGAGCGCACGCCGTAGCGATGGCGCATATATGATACGGATGGGAGCAACTGCGCGGCGGCAAAGGCGAGCCGCCGGCGCAGGCCGCGCATCGCGCCCCAATCGCCGATAAAGCGCCGCCCGGCGCCACGCCCCGGGTTCGACAACTCGCGCCACGCCGCGCGCGCGGCGGGGGTCGCGGTCTGCGCCGCGAGCATCTTGTCTACACCTCGCGGCAGTTCGATGCCAAAGTCCGCGCACACGCGCTCCAGGGTCGCGCGGCACGGCAGCAACAGATCGGCGGCGGTCATCAACGCCAGCGACCGGTCCCAGTCTAAGCGTTCAGCATACGCGTCAAGCAGCAACGCGATATCGCACAGCCACAACACACGCGAAAACTGGTGATGCAGGGCCGCGTGCGCCGAAAGATAGACGAGCAAGTCCTCGTCGGCCATCACGAGCGACTCAACGCCGGCCAAATTGCGGCTCGGCGCGCGCGCGCAGGCCGCGCCAATCGGAAACTTACTTTCATAGAAGGGATAGTCAAAGAGATCCCAGTGCAACGCCACACGGCTGTAGGGTCGCTCGCCGGAGCGCACCAGCAGCGTCTGTATCTCGTACTCCCGCGCGTGGCCGACACGCGCATCACGCTCCAATTCGCGGAGGCCGTGCGGCGCCAGCGCCGCAATCAAGGGCTCCACAGCGGCGCGCGGCGTGAGCAGATCGAGGTCAACCATCGGTCGCGTCGCAATCTGCGGGTAGAGCGCCGCCGCCACATGCGCGCCTTTGAGCGCGAGAAGCGGCACGCCGATGGCGCGCGCCGACGCCTGCACCAGGGCCAGCTCGCGATAGTAGTGGCCGGCGCGCGCAAGGCTCACATAATAGGCATCCGATGCCGCTTGCGCCCCTTCCGAGGGCATGGACGCGACGCCCTGCCTGGCGCGGTAGTGCCAGAGCGGCAGCAGCCCATGTTCGTCGGCCGCCGTCAACGCATCGGCAGGCGATGCGCGAACCGATTCGGGCGCGCCGTTGCGTTCCGGGAATAGCAGCCAGCGCGCGAGCGCCGCGGCGTCCATGCTACATGCCCGTTCCGCGCAAGACGACGAAGATCGTCTGGACCAGGATCTGCACATCCAGCCATGCCGTGTGATTGCGGATGTATTTCATGCTCAATCGCACGCGCTCGGCATACGGCAGTTCGTTGCGACCCATCACTTGCCACGGGCCGGTGATGCCGGGCTTGACCGTCAGCAGGTTCATCCACCAGTGGCCGTACAACTTGATTTCGTCGGGCGCGATCATGCGCGGGCCGACGAGGCTCATCTGCCCGCGCAGGACATTCGCCAGTTGCGGCAGTTCGTCCAGCGACGTGCGGCGCAGAATACGGCCCAGGCTCGTAATGCGCGGGTCGACCTTCAACTTTCGTTCGCGCTCAAATTCCGCACGCGCGGCCGGATCCGCTGCCAGCAGCGCCGCCAGCCGCTCTTCGGCATCCGTTACCATCGTACGGAACTTGAGGGCATTAAACGCGCGGCCGCCGACGCCCATCACCCGCCGGCGATGGATGATCGGCCCGGGCGAATCCAGCCGCACAAGCAGCGCCAGCAGCGGCAGCACGACCGCCAGCAGCGGGGATGCCAGCATGATCAGGCCGATATCCATGGTGCGCTTGAGCGCCGCATCTACGCCGGTAATGCGCATGCGATTGAGGCTCACCAACGGCATGTAACCCGTTTCGCGGATGCGCGCGCCCGTGGTCAATATTTCGTACAGGCCCGGCGAGACGCGGATTTCGACGTGCGGCGAGAATCCAAACGTGTTGTAGATCTCCAGCAGTTGCTCGCGCGTGACGGCTGTGGCCGCGATGATCAATTCATCGACATCACGCCGGGCGACGATCTCCGTCAACTCCGACAGCGAGCCAAGCACGGGAATGGTCGCACTGGTCAAATCGGGCACGGCGTTGTCGACGTACCCGACGACCTCGATGCCGGCGCTCTCGGCCTGCAGGAGTTGCTCGCCAATCGCGACAGCCTCGGAGTTGGCGCCCACCACCAGCGCGCGCCGGCGCAGGTGGCCTTGCCTGCGCAACGCATAGACCAGACGGCGCGCGGCAAAACGCCCGCTGCCTACCAGAGCGATACTGAGCAGCCAGACAAAGACCAGCCACAGGCGCGACACGCCGCCGGTTCCAGAATCGCGATCCAGAAAGCTGTAGAAGATCAGGACGATAACGCCAATACTGCACGCATGGGTCACGCGGGAATACTCGTCAACGCCGCCGAACAACTGTTCAAGGTCGTAGAGCCGGTACAAGGCAAACACACCGATCCAGATCGGAATCGACCAGAAGGCCAGCCACGAATAGAAGTAGCTCGAGTACTCGGAGAAGTATGGAAGCTGGGGATTTTCGAAGCGCAGCAGATATGACGCGGAAAAGGCGCACAACAGCGCGAGGCAGTCAGTCGCCACCAGCAAGCCCCACAGCAGCAGTTTGTGGCCGCGAGGACCAGACCGTATTTTCAGACGCGAAGTGTCGCGAGCGCCTGTCCGACTGTGAGCAATGTCCTGTGGTGTCAGTTCCATGGTATGGTGGTTCGCGCGCCGCAGGCCCCTCGATGCGCTGCGACACGGCGCGCCGCATGGGCGTCAAAACACGGGCGCGCGCGGTGGCGAGGTGTTCACCTCGTCGCACACGAGCGCGTGTCCAGTCAATCCGATTGGGTCATGACAACGACCATGACCTTTGTGAAGTATAACCCAAGGCCTTTGTGACGCCAATTCAAGGCACGCGGACCAGCACTTCCCATTTTGGCTTTGGACGGGTACTTTCCAATGCCGGCTTGCTATGAACTGGCCCCTTGGTGCTTATCACGCAAGCTGGCTCGACAAGAAAGCGGCGTTGCCCTCCCCCCGACCCCCTCCCAACAAAGTTGGGAGGGGGCGAGATTCTAAGGGGAGGTGCGCGGCGGCTGCGCCGCCGCGCACCTCCCCGTTAGCTTT
>JACRMK010000053.1 GCA_016235055.1 Chloroflexota bacterium
CCCTCCCAGCAAAGCTGGGAGGGGGTCGGGGGGAGGGCGAAGACCACTATCACATCGCAGATTACCATAGCTGTCCGATGCCGAGATGCTCACGTCGAAACAGTATGAAATCAAATGGAAGACCGGAGCCTTGCGAGGCCCCGGTTGTTTTTTCGCAATCGCACCCGTCTACCGCACGATCATCGGTATGTAGGTACGGTACACCGGAGGCATCACACCCGGCGTGATCGACACGTCGTCGACATAGACCCACGAATCATCCACCGGTTGGTTGCGGTTCGACAGGCCGACGTAGATCTGGATCGTCTGCCCGGCATATGGCGTCATGTCGTAGGCGGCCTTGCGCCAGCCCAGGTCGTGCAGCGCGGGTACGTAGCTGCCGCAGGCCGCGTCTGTGTAGCCATCGCGCGCGACCAGCGCTAGTTCCATGCCGTCCGCCGTCCGCACGCTGACATCCGTGCTATCCCATAACGCGATGCGGCAGCCATGTAGCACATCAAAAGTGAACATGCGATACCAGAGCGTCAGCAGCACGGGCGCGCCGACCGGCACCCGCACGGTTTGATAGGCCCAGGCCGTGCCGGTTGCGTGACCGGTGTTCGAGATACTGGGCGTGCCGAGCAGGAGGAAGCGCGTGCCGCTGCGCGGTATGGCGAAGCGATCGCCCACCGAGAGCGTGCTGCTGAGCGCTGCCGTGGTCGAGCCGACGACCCAGGGCGACGTGGAGCCGCTATCGAAGCCGTCATTATCCACGACCGGGCGCAGTTCCACTTGCGTCGCCGGCTGAACACCCGACGCGCCGATCCGGGCGTTGCCCGGCTGCAGTTCGGCGTGCAGCGTGCCCGTCACCTGGCCGGACGTCGCCGTGAACCAGCCGCTCGCGCCGCCCGATTCAAATATGCCCAGCGTTGTCGTCAGGTACACAAGCGTGCCGTCCGAAACCCGGTGGCCCGATGCATCAGTGATGGTGACGGTAAACGCCGCCGTGCTGATGTTATCGGCGGGAATGCGCGCCGGCAATACGATCCACTGCGCCAGCGCCGGCGCCCCGGCGGGCAGGAACTGCACCAGGTCGCCTGAGGTCGCCACACCGGGCACGTTGACGTGTGCAATCCCGACATCAAAACCGGCCGTGAGCGTTCGCGTGACGACACCGTCAATCGTAGGCGGACCGCCCGATAGCGCGCCCAGCGTCGCCGTGACGGCCGGTTGCGTGCCATCGCGCACGCGCCGGCCGAGCGAATCGCGCAGGGTGATGAAGAGCGTGGACGTGCTGACGCCGTCGGCCACGATGACCGGCGGGCGCGCCTCAACCGTCGCGCTGACGGCCGGGCCGGGCACCAGCCAGAGCACGGGCGCCGGCGTGGCCGTAATGCCATTGGCCCAGACCAGCACGCCGCCAATGGTGGTGTCCGCGCCGAGCATGCGCGTGATAACGCCGCCCGCCGACGGGCCTGTGCCGTACACGTAGCCGCGGTTTACGCTGACCCCGGCATTCGCGCCGTCGTCCACCAGATTGTCGTACGCGTCGCGCAGCGTTACCGAGATCACCGTTTCATTGCCGATGTACGACTGCAACCACGTCGTCTCAGCCGAGACCGAAGCCCTGGCAATCGCACCCGGCAGGACGTAGATTTCATTGTACGTGCTCGTCACACCCGCGCCGGCCGCGATCACGGCCATGTAACCCGCGCGCGTGCCGGTGAACACGCCGCTATTGTCAATCAGGCCCTGCCCCGGTCCCAGCGCCGTGCGCCAGATGAAGTTGACGCCGGTGATCGGGTTGTCGAATCGATCCCACAGATCGGCGCGGAACGTCGTCGAGAGGCCCGCCGTGAGCGTCAATGGCCCGGAGGGCGTGACGGTGATGTGGTGCGCCGGCCCTGGCGTGAAGGTTACGACGGCCGTCGGCGTGAGCACAAAGGCGTTTGCGTACAGCGTGGCGCGGCCGATGGCCGTCGAGCTTAGCGTGTAGGTGAGCACGCCGCCGGTCGTGGCCGCGCCGGCGGGCGGCGACAGGGTGCCGAGCGTGGTCGTGACCACCGGCGCATTGCCGTCGGCCACCGCGTGTCCCCAGGCATCGAACAGAGCGATGCGCACAGTCGAGCCGGCAACGCCATCCGCGGTCACGGTGCGCGGCGCGGGCGCGACGGTGCCGCGCACGGCCGGCCCCGGCACAAACGCCACGCTGTCGCCGTGCGCCAGGAAGCCGTCCACATAGAAGCGGGCGGTGCCCAGCACCAGCGGCGCCGTAAGCGTGCGCGTGATGCTGCCGCCTTTTGTGAGCATCGAACCGGTAATCGAGCCGAGCGTGGTCGTCACGGCCACCGCATTGCCATCCTCGAGCGCATTGCCGTACACGTCCATGACCGTGACCGTCAGGGTCGTGCGCGATGCGCCGTCGGCGACCAACGACGGCGAGGCCGCCGCCACGCTCGCTTGTGCGGCTGGGCCGGGGCGCAGGGTGATGACGTTGGGCGGCGTCGCCGCCACGCCATCGGCGTAGATCGTCACCAGCCCGGCCGTGAAGCCGGCCGTGAACGTGCAGGTGACCGTGCCGTTGGCGCTGGGCGTGAAGGCGCTGAGCGTGCCCAGCGTGCTCGTGATGAACACCGGCAGGCCGTCGGCGATCAGATTGCCGAACCGGTCGCGCATGGTCACAATCAGCGTGGCGGCCGAAAGGCCATCCGCGCGCATCGACGCCGGCGATGCCGTGACTGTCGCCTGCCCGACCATGCCCGGTGCGAGGATCAGCGACGCCGTGCCGGTCAGCGCGAGGTTGCCCGCCACGCCCGCGACCCGGACCGGGTAGGCGCCCGCCTCCGTGGTTGAGGTAACGATGATGTCGGCGTTCGCGGTGAGCGATACACCGTAGGCATAGACCGGCGTCGGCGTCGTCAGCGTAACGGTTAGCGGCTCGCCGTCGGCCGCGCGATTGCCCTGCGTGTCCACGATGTCCGACAGATAGACGTCGGCCGTGCCTGTGCCGTCGGCGCGGATCAGCGGAGGCGAAATCAGAATGCCGGCGGCAGCCGGCGCGCCTGGAATTATCGTCAGCGATAGCGGCGCCGAAGCCGTGACGCCCTCCGTCGCCGTGATCCGGTTGCCGCCGATGATGCGCGGCAGCAGCGCCGCCGCCGAGCCCGTGAGCGGAAGCGTCACATAGCCGGGCTGTCCCGGCGACGCGGATTGTGTCCAGCTGAACGCCATGCCGGGGATGATGTTGCCGAAGCGATCATAGCCGCGCGCGGTGACGGTCGAGGTTATGCCCGCCGTGACCGTTGCCCATCCCGACGGCGATAGCGACACCGCGGCCAAACCGGCCGGCTGGTACACTGGCGGCTGCGAGGCCGGCAAGACAAAGATCTCGCCTTGCGGGCCGTTGAAACTGAGCAACTCGGTATAGGCCACCGTGGAGGTCAGCGAGACCGTCAGGTAGCCGCCCTGCGCCGTCAGGTAAATCTGCGAACCGCCCGTGGGCAGAAACGCGCCGAACAGCGCGGTGACCGTCACCGGTACGGGTGACGTGATATGGTTGCCGTATGCGTCGCGGATTGTGCCAGTCACCACGGCTACCGTGCCGACGGTCGGCGTGGGCGGCGTCGATGCGATCACGATGCGCGAGGGCGCCGCCGGCACAATGGTATAGGTCAGGTCGCCGGATGCGGTCAGCACGCCGCTCATGCTGATCCAGAGCGTGCCAACCAGATCGCCGGAGGCCAGCGTGCGCGTGACCGCGCCGCCGACCGTGGTGCCGCTGGTCAGAAACGCGGCGAGCGGGCTTGAGAGCGTTGGCGTGAACGGTGCGCCGTCCAGTACCGGGTGCCCGAACGCGTCATTCAAATCAAACCGGACCAGCGTGCTATCGCCGCCGGCCGCGAGCGTCGTGGTGAGCGCAATCGCGACGAACTGGGCGACCGGTCCCGGCACGAGGCGCACGGCCTGCGCACTGGACAGGCTGCCGTTGATCCACACGTCAGCCCATTCGTACGGCGGCGCGAGCGTGGTTGAGATCGACCGCACGGTAAACGTGAAGGAACCGTCCGGATAGGTCACGCCGTGCGAGCCGATGGCGATGAGCGCCGACGTGGTTGACACCGGCAGCGTCTGGCCGGCGCCAACGGCGTTGCCGAACGCATCGCGCAGCGTGAGCGTGATGACCGACTGGCTGGCGCCGTCGGCAGGCAGATCGAACGCCGCGCTCAGCGTGCCGGAGACGGCCGGCCCCGGCACCAGTTCAATCGAGCCGGCGACGGTCAGCACCGCGCCAACGCCGTCACGCAGGAAGAGCGTCGCAGAGCCGGTCGCCGTGCCCGCGGTATACGTCACCCCCGCATGCCCTGCGCCATCGGCCGTCGCCGGCGTCGGTAGTGAGCCAAGCGTCGGGATCAGCGTGAACGTATGGTAGGACGCCGGATTGCCGTACGCGTCGCTGGCGGCAATATCGAGGAACGCCGTCGACGCGCCATCGGCAGGGATCTGGGCCGGCGTGGCAGACAGGCTGGCGCTGGCGGCCGGCGCCGGCAAGATGAGCACCACGGCGGAATCGTAGGCTTCGCCCTGCCCATCACTGGCATGCGCCTGCACAAACACCGAGCCGGAGCGCACGGGTGTAAAGACGCCGCGCGCGTCGATCGCCCCGCTGCCGTCCAGATTGTAGCGCGTCCAGTCAAAGGCGAGGTTCGGCACCTGCGCGTCGTACGCGTCCAGGCCGCGCGCCGTGAACGTGACCGGCGCCCCGGCGGTGGCCGTCAGCGTGTCGCGCGGCTGCATCACAACATGCGTCAGGTTGCCCACCACGAACGCCACGCTGTCGCCCGTCAACGTCAACGGGTTGTTGCTCCAGGTGGCCGTAAAGCTGGCCGTGCCACTGATCGTCGCCGCGCTCAGCGTCGCCGTGAACAAGCCATTGCCATCCGTCGTGTACATCGAGTTGTCCAGCGTGCCCAGTGACGTCGTGAATCGCACGCTCTGGCCGGCGACCACCGCGTTGCGGTTGACATCGCGCACTTGCACCGTTAGCGCAGCCGTCGCCGTGCCGTTGGCCGGAATCGACTTGGTTGGCGAGATGAACTGCGTGGTCGCGGTCACGACGGCGCGCGCCGGCGCGCCCGGCTGCACCGTGATCGTGGTCGCGCCCGTCACATGCAGGCTGTCCAGCCCGAGTACGCCAAGTTGCGCGACGCCCGATGCCAGTGAGGTGAAGAACCGGAACACGCGGCCGCCGACGCTGTTGCCGGTGCCGCCCACGACGCCGAGTGTGGCGGTCGCCGTCATCGGCTGGCCGTCGGACGGCACATTGTCGTAGGCGTCATACAGATTGAAAACGAGTGTGGCCGCCTGCACACCGTCGGACGCGATGACGGTGGGCGCGGCTTGCACGACCGCGCGGAACACCGGCCCCGGCACCACCGTCACGGCGGCGGTTTGTGTGAACAGGCCCACCTGCCCCTGCACCGACAGGGCGCCAACTTTGCCGCCGGTAAACACACCCGCCGCATCGATGCTGCCCCGATTCGTGCTGATCGGTACCGTGCTCCAGATTGGCGATAGGCCGCCGACGGTATTACTGTTCTCGTCGCGACCGCTCAGGCTGAACGGCACCGGCACACTGGCGGCGGCGGTCGCCACGGTCGGCGAGATGACCAGGCCGATGAGCGGGCCGGGCAGGAACGCAAGTGCTGGGCCGGTCGCCGTGATCATTCCGGCCACCATGATCAGGTCCGTGCCGGCATGCAGCGGTACAAACGACACCGTAATGACACCGCTCGCGCTGGTCGTGCCGTTGACAAAGAAGTTGCCGAGTGTGTCGCTGATCGATACGATCTCGCCCGCCGTCAGCGGCTGACCCAGACGGTTGGTCAAGCTGATCGTCAGCGTGGCCGAGACCGGCCGCGCCAGCGTGCTGACCGTCAGCGTCGCGCCCGGCGCGATCACGTACGCGCCGGCTGCCGGCGGGCCGATAACATAGGGCACCGCAATGGTGATCGGCGCAGCGATGCCGGCGACGGCGACCGAGACCACGGCGGTCGTCAGTTGCGTGCCCGACGTCAACACGGCGACCAGGCGGCCATTGGCGGAACTGCCCAGCATCGGGCTGATGGAACCCGCAGTAGTCGTCAATGTCACGGGTACCGTGCCCGACACGACGTTGCCAAAGAAGTCGTACAGGTTGAGCGTCACGGCCGCGGTCGTCGCGCCATCGGCGATGATCTTCGGTGGAACCGCCGCCAGCGTGCCGTAATCGGCAGGCCCTGACGCAAACACGACTTGGCCGACTGCCGCCGGCAGGCCATTCGCGGAGGCTGTGACCGTGACCGTACGCGCCTGTGTGTCCGCGCGCAGCGTCGCGGTGACCGCGCCGGCCGGCGCCGCCAGCGTCTGCATGGTTGTGCCCGTGGCGACAAAGACACCGCCGTTCGCAGCGACGGTGATCGTCAAGCCCTGGTTTTCCGTGATATTGTCCAGCACATCGTATGCACGGGCCACAATCTCGCTGCTGCTCGCGCTGTCCGCCGTGATCTGCGCCGGATTGGCCGAGACACCCAGCCGGACCGCCGGTCCGGCATAGAAGCCGACGCTGGTCGTGCTGGTAATGCCGGCGGAGGCGGCCGTCAACACCGCCAGACCCGCGCGAATCGACTTGACGAAGGTCACATAGTTGCCGCGATTCGTGACACCCGCGATGGTCGAAAAGCCGGTGCCCAGCGTGCCAATCGTGGTGGTGACGGCCACCGGTGTGTTGTCGGCCACGCCGTTGCCATACACGTCACGAACCGTGACGGTAAGCGCAGCAGTGGCCGAGCCGTTCGCCAGCACGCTGGCGGGCAGTGCCGTGATCGCGACGCTGGTCGGCACGGACGGGACGGTCGCAAGACTGGCGGTGGAGCCGGCCGAACCGGCAGTCACCGCAATCAGCGAGGTCAGCGGGACCGTCACGGCGCTGTACGCAGCCACGGCCACACCGCCGCTCGTCGTGGTCGTCAACACTGGCGCACCGCCGAATAACCCGTGGTCGGCGCTGAATGCGACCAGTGTGCCGTCCGCGACGGCGTTGTTGTACACGTCGCGCACCGTGGCCGAGATGACGGTTGCCGAGCCGACGACCAGCGAGGACGGCGCGACAATCGCAACACTGGAGGGCGCTCCAGGAGAGACGGTCACATCGACCGGCGGACCGATCGCCACGTAGCCGGCCGAGACCGCCGAATAGGCGCTGTTACGCAGCAGCCCGGCCACCTTCGCGCGCACCGTGAACTGCAATTCCACCGGCGCATCGGTCGTCAGACCGATAACGTGCCAGACCACCGCGCCGTTGAGCGGGTAGCCGGTGCAGTTGACGCACGTCCAGAAATCACTGCCGGACGGCACCGTATCGGTCACGTCCACGATCAGTGCGCCGCTGCCGTTGTATGCCAGTTGCAGCGTATAGGTGACGAGTTGGCCCGCGACCACCGTCGAGGCCGACGCGCCCTTGGAGATGACCAGGCTGGCGCCAAGCGCAACCGACGTCAGCCACGCCAGGCTCAGACACCAGAGGCCGATGCTGCTTGCGACGACGAAGACCAGGCGCGAGGCCCGGCCATGACGATGGGCGTTCATTTCACATAGGTCGCCGTCGGCGTGGGCACCGCCGTGTACGTTGGGTACGGCGTGTAAGTCGGATACGGCGTGTAGGTCGGCAGCCGGGTCGGCGTGCTGGTGGCCGGCGGCGGTTGCGTCGGGTAGGGTGTGTAAGTCGGGTACGGCGTGTACGTCGGTCGCACGGTCTCGGCGGTCGCCGGTGTCGCCGCTGGTGTGTCGGTCGGCGCAGCAGTCGCCGTCGGCGTCACCGTTGGCGTGCTGGTCGCAGCCGGCGCAGCAGTATCGGTGGGCAGCGGTGTCGCCGTCGGCGACGGATACGGGTCGGCGGTCGGCGCGGGTGGTCCCGGCGGAACCACGGGGCGGACCGTGGGCGTCGCCGTCGGCAGTCTCGCACCGGGCACGGGCGTCAGCGTCGGGCCGGTGGGTATCATCAGCTTTTGCCCCACCCAGATCTGCGTCTCGTTTTCCAGGTTGTTCACCAGAGTCAGCGCCGCCAGGCCGACATGGAACTTGGCGGCAATCGATGCCAGTGTATCGCCCGGCACTACGATGTAATAGGTCAGCGGTGTCGGCGACGGAGCGCGGGTTGGCGTCTTCGTCGCTGTCGGAGCCGGAACGGTCGGCGCAGACACGTAGCCCGGAGTAGCTTCGTGGGCCGGCGTGGCTTCATACCCGGCGCTGGCCTCGCCTTCGGGGGGCTTATGCGCCGGTGTGGCATCGAGGCTGGGCAGGTCGGACTCGCCCTCTGCGGGGGTTGCGCCGGGCCCGGCTTCGCCGAGCGCGCGCGTCACAACAAACGAGCAGCCGGCCAGCGGCAGCGCCAGGCACACAAGCAATACCAGCCCGACCAGGGATGGTACACACCGGCGCATTATGTCGGCTCCCATTCCTGCACGAAGATCGGCTCGTTGATCGGTTCCACCTGGTGGAAGTTCTCCACTTTGTCGGCGATGGAACGGTCGATGATTTTGCCGCGCGTGGCCAGCAGCAGGCCGCGGCGTGTATAGAGATCGCGTGTCAGCACCATGCCCTCGCGCAGCTGGCGCACGCGGATGCCGCGCTCGATCGGTCCGGTGCGCTCGGCGTCCGGGCTGTCCAGGTAGCGGAAGAACTCCGCCACCACGCGCGGATCGTAGAGTGTACCGATCTCGCGCTCCAGGTTCAGGCGGCTATGCTTCTCATCGAACTCGTCGGCCACGAGTATGATGCGCGAACCGAGCGGAATCGAGTCGCCGCGCAGGCGGTCCGGGAACCCGGTGCCGTTGAGCAACTCGCGATGGTGCCGCACCAGCAGGGAGACTTCGCCTAACTCACCGATCGTGCGCAGCGTCACATAGCCGAGGATCGGGTAGCGGCTGAACACGGCGAAGTCGTCGCGGCTCATGCGCGCGCGCTCCTGCTCGAGCACGCGCTCCGGCAGACCCAATTTGCCAAGGTCGTGCAGCATCGCGGCAATTTCGATCTGGCGCACGCTCGGGGCATCGAGGCCAAGCGCCGTAGCCACATAGCGCGCCGCCCGTGAGACGCGCCGACCGTGCCCTTTGGCATCGGCGCCGCGCAATTCGATGAATGCCTGCAGCATTTCGATGATGCTGACAAATGTGTCCTGCAACTGCCGGTTCTTGGCGTCGATTTCCGCCGTGCGCGCCGCGACCCGCTGTTCCAGTTCCTGGTTCCACGCCCGCAGTTCGGCGTTCTGCGCCTGCGTGACCTGCTGCAGGCGCTGGTTCTCCTGCACGAGTTGATAATGCTCGATCGCCGTGCGCACCAGGGCGCGCAGGCCGTCATCATCCCAGGGCTTGGCCACGTACTGGAAGATCTGACTTTCATTGATCGCTGTCACCGCCACCCGCACATCGCCGAAACCGGTCAGCAGGATGCGCACCGTCGCCGGATAGCGCGCGCGCATCTGACGCAGGAGCTCGGTGCCGCTCAGGCCCGGCATGCGCTCATCCACCACGGCGACCCAGACCGCCTGCTGCTCCAGAATCGCCAGCGCCGCGGCGCCACTGGGCGCCGTCAATACCTGCCAGCTATCGTTGTGGAACAAGCGCATCAGCGTGTTCAGGATCTCGTCTTCGTCGTCGACGATCAGAACGACCGGAGTGCTCATCGCAATTGACTTCCATTCGCGCCCGTCGGGGCGGCGGGCAAGGTGACGGTAAACGTGGCGCCCACTCCGACTTGTGTGCTGACATCGATACGGCCGCCGAATTTCTTGACTATCTCGTAGCTGACGCTCAAGCCGAGGCCGGTACCTTGTCCTGGCACTTTGGTCGTGAAGAACGGGTCGAATATGCGCGGCAGGTCGTCCGGCGGGATGCCGCGCCCCGTGTCGCTGATCGCGATCGTAACCTGATCGCCATGCATCCCTGTGGTGATCGTAATGGCGCCGCGATTTTCTATCGCTTGCGCCGCATTGACCAGCAGGTTCATGAGCACCATGTTCAGCTGCACCGGACTGCAGCGCGCGAGCAGCGGCGCGCTGGCGTGCGCCTGGCGAATGGTGATGCGCCCGCCCAGCTCCAGCTCGCCGGCGGCGATGCGCAGCACATGGTCCAACTGCCGCTGCACGTCGGCGACGGCATCGGCAGCGTCGGACAGGCGCGAAAAGTTCAGCAGATCGGCCACAATATGCGCGATGCGCTGCACGCCGCTGTGGCAGGCCTGCGCCGTGTGGTCGATGTTCGACAGGATGAAGTCGATATCCAGATACTCCAACTGGCCCAGCACGTCGACGGCAAAGGCGCGCACGTCCGGATCGCTGCTGCGCATCAGCATGTCGGCCTGCGCGACCAGCGATTGGGTCACTGCCGCCAGCGGATGCACATATTCCTGGACGCGACCGAGGTTGCTCTTCACGTACGCGAGCGGATTGTTGACCTCGTGCGCCACACCCGCCGCCAGGACGCCCACCGCCGCCATCTTTTCGGCGTACAGCAGTTGCATCTGCGTCTGCTTGAGCTCCGTCAGGTTGTGTTCGAGCGCCGCATTCGCCTGCGCCAACTCGCGGGTACGATCCTGCACGCGCTGCTCCAGCAGCGCCGCCGCCATTTCGATCTCGCGTTTCTGGCGCGCCAGCGTATCCATCACGCGCGCATTTTCGAGCGCGATCGCCGCCTGGTGCGACAACAGCACCAGCAGACGCTCATGGTTGGCGTCAAACGTGTCCGGCGCGTCGCTGTCCACCGTCAGCACGCCGATCACCTCGTCGGCGATCATGAGCGGCACCGCAATCAGCGAGCGCACGGCGGTGCCGGTCGGCAGGAACAGCGGGTCCGAGAGCGTGTCGGCCACGCGAACGACGCCCCGGCTGCGCACCGCGTAGCCCGCGGCGCCCTGGTCGATCGGCATGCGATGCGGACGGAAGCCAGTACCGTACGACTGCGTGGTCGCCTGCGGCTCCAGCGCTTCGCCGTCCGGCGTTAGCAGGTGAATAACCGCCTTCGACGCCGCCGGGATGGTGCGCACCGCTTCTTCGACAATCAGCGTCAGCAGCTTTCCCGAATCGAGCGTGCGCGTCAGCGTCTGCGCCACCACCAGCAGCGTGTCACTCTCGCGCAAACGCTGCTCCAATGCCTGCTGCAGTTGCGTGCCGGCGCCATCGGGGGCGATGAGCATGGCGGTCGTCATGATCCGACCTGGCCCGTCTGAGCGAGCACGGCGCCATCGCCGTTCAGGAACTGCAAACCTACGGCGCCGCCACTGACCGGCGCCTGCGCGCGGAACGGACGGTCGGGGCCGACCATGACCGGCCAGCGCTGTACCGCGACGCCCGCCACCCACAGGACCGCCTGCCCGGCGAACAGCCGCGAGGTGGCGACGCCGACCAGCGCCTTGCCGTCCTGCACCGTGAGGCTGAGCGCGGCATTGTCATTGGCCATCGCGTACACGCCCGCGCCATGCACGGCATACCAGCGCTCGGTCCAACTGACGACGCCCTGCGGCGGCAGCGTATCGCTGTCCCAGAACGTCGGCGTCACGCCGCCCCATAGCTCAAGGTAGGCGCTATCATCGTCGGTCCACAACGTCGGTGACAGGCCGGGCGCCCCGAAGATCTTGGCGCCGCGCGCGATGGCGGGTGGGAACGTGCGTACCACGCCGCTGTCGCTCGCCGTGTCGTATACGCCCATGTAGCCGCCGCGCGACTGCGGGCTCTCAAACAAGCCGAGGTAGTCGCGCCAGTTGGCGTAGCTGCGCAGATCGACCGCGCCCGCCCGTGGCCATTCGAACGTCTGGTGCTCGGCCGGCATGCGTTTGTCGCCGGTCGAATGGACGACGACCGGGCCGGGCGGCCAGATGATCTCGGTCTGAGCCGACACGTGATTGCGCCCGCCGGGTGCGAGCATCGCGTTCAGCCAGAACTGGTACGGCGTGGCGCGCCCCGTAGGGTTGCTGATGCGCGGCGTGATGCTGACGTAGTTGTGATCGCCGTCGAGCGTCAGCGTGACCTGCACGTCCAGCCCCGTGCGGCTTTCGGTATCCGAAACGATCACCGACACGCTGCCGCCGGCCGATTCGACGCGCGTCGTCCAGGGGCGGTACTCGTTTAGCCCGTGTTCCTCGACCGGGAACGCCCATTCCATGCCGCCCGCAGCCAGCCACCAGCCGCGATAACCCCACTGCGTCGGTTTGATGACCGGATTGCGGTACAGCACGTCCCGGCCGGTCGTTTTGTCCACCCAGCGATACAGCCGCCCGCCCAGATCAGGCAAGATCGTCAGCGCCGTGTACTTGTTCTCCACGACAATGGCACGGTAGTTCACGGGCTGCGGCAACGTTCCAACCAGCGCGAAGTTTAGCCGCGGGTACGGGTAGGCCGGATCTTCCGATCCGGGCTTCACGAACGCGCGCGCATAATCGTAGGTGGCGAGCGTGATCTGTATCTCGCGCCACGTGGCGCTCGCACCGCCGGGCGTCGCCGTTGCAGCGGGCGGAACGGCTGTTGCGCTTGGCGCGGGCGTTTTGGTCGGCGCCGGCGTGGGCGCTGCGGGCGCGGTGCTTGTCGCGGTCGGCGCGACCGTGGCGGTCGATGCCGGCGCAGCCGAAGGCATCGGCGTCGCGGTTGGCGCTGCCGTTGGCGGCGGCGATGGCGATGCGAAGATAGCAGGCGCCACCGTGGACGCGCCAGGCGCGGTCGGCGTGCCCGGTTCGGTCGGGTCGCGGCTAATCGACAGCGTGCAGGCCGGAGTAAGCACGCCGAAGATCGCCACACAGCAGATCAGCCAGATCGCGCGACGGAGGCTGTTCACCGCCCCACCATGCGCTGAAACACGATCTTGAAGCTGACATGCGCCCGCCCGCCCGATTCCATGCCCAGACCATCGACGACATCGCTGGAACCATCCACCTTGACCTGATACGAACCGACCGGCCCGTACATCGGGAAATTGGCGGCATATTCGGGCGCCGCCTTGTCTTCCGTGACGATCCGCGATTGGCCACCGGGCCAGGTTACCCAGACGGCCTGGCCGAGAACGCGCTCTCCGCGCTCGTCAAGCGTTTCGACGTAGATGTGATGCAGCCCGCGCGATTCTTCGGTATCCAGGTATTCGACCTTCGTCGCGCGCCACGTATGCTGCCCCTTCGCCACGGCCGGCTGCTTGAGCTGCACCTGCAATTCGTCCAAGCGCTTGTCCCACGTCACCGTGTACGCGCCGCTGGCCGATACCGGCGCCGACGTCGCCGCTGTGCGGCGAGCGGGCGGCGGCACGCCTGACAGCGCGCCGTAATCCAGCAGCAACCGGTCGGTGGCATCGAACACCTGAACGCCGATCGTGCCCGTGAGGTTGACGTGAATGGTAACAACTTCGCCCGCCGCCAGATCGACCGTCTGGCTGGTCGCCGGCACGCGGTTCTGCCACATGACTATGCGCACCGGCGCGGTCGTGCGGCTGTTCAACGCGACATCCACGCCATCGTCAGCGCGCAGCCAGCGCATGCTTATACTCTCGGTGGCGTGCACGATGTACGACTCGTCGCCCAGGGCCACGGGCGCGGCGGGCAGGCGGGACGCCGGCGTTGGGGTGGCCGCCGGACCGGGCGTTGGCAGCGGTTTGACTGAAGGCGGCAGATCAACCGTATCCGGCGAGTTCTCCGGCGTGTAGCGGCGCGTCTGCGGCCTGCGTGCATTTTGTTTAAGGACATTGACAACCGGCAGCGTATCCCCTTCGCGATCGCGGTACCAGGCCTGGGCTTCGAAGCGCAGGTCGCGATGCGCGCCGGCCTCGCCGGCAATCATCCACGGCGTAAACGCAAAATAATAGGACGGCGCCCGCTCGACCATATACCGAAAGGCGTACAGCGTCTCCTGCGCCACGTCGTCATCGGTGACCACCGGATAGCGCGGGTCTTCGCCCGCCCCGGCCACCGCGCCGCCTTCGGTCGAGATGATCGGGATGGCGTAGCCGAAGCGCTGGTAGAAAATGTGCTCGTACGCTTCGAATTTGCGGAACGCGTTCGAGTCGCCGTCGATAGTGTCGGCCACGTAGTAGCCGCCCCTGGAGCGCGGCAGGCGCGAGATCTGCCGCGCCTGGTTGATCGACGCCACCTTGCCCGGCGTCAACTGCCGGCGCGCGATCTCGGCAACGGTCATCAACGGGCTTTTCAGGTTGACTTCGTCCTCCGGATAATCAACCGGATGGTTCAGAAAATAGTTGTGCAGCGGCAGCCACGCACGCCGCAGCACGTCCTGCTTCCCGCGCGCCTTGATGCCGTCCAGCAGCTCGCGCAGGAACTGGTTGTCGTCATAGTCGCCGCCCGGCGCCAGGCTCGGTAGGCCGGGATAACCGCCCGCTCTGATAACGGTTTCGGCGGCCGGGATCCAGAGATCGACCAGGCGCGTGATGCTCATCGCCTCGCCGTCGCGCCAGCCGCCCGCCGAGCCGGCGATGTTTGGCTCGTTGTACAGCTCGATGTACGTCAACCCCATCGGCACGGCGGAGCGGACCAACGCGTCGAGGTTCTCGTACGGGTCGTTGAATGGCTTGTAGACGCGCATGACCGGCATCATGCCGTTGGCGACCAATTGGCGCACCAGGTATTCGTGATCGACTTTGGAGCTGTCGCCGTTGAGGAACTTGACCCACTTAATGCCCATCGACTTCGACTCGCCGACGAAGTAGTCGACGATGTCGCGCGTCTGGCCGAAGAGCGTGGGCGCCCAGTGTATGCCCCAGCCGTTGTCCTGCCGCGGGCGGGGGAATGCGGCGAGACCGCCGGCCGGGCCTTCCGCACGGGTCTCAGAAACGCCGTTCAGCAGAAGGAACAGAACCAGCGCCAGACTCATGCGCAGATGCAAAGCATTCATCGGGCTGACCGGCGCGCGGGCAAGTTGCGGGGGAAGGTTAGCCGCCCGCGCGCCGCTCCGGCGCGTTTAGCGCTTCAGATTGACCAGGTCCTGCAGCATCTCATCGGACGCGGTTATGATACGGCTGTTGGCCTGGAAACCGCGCTGCGCGATGATCATGTTCGTGAACTGCTGCGCGAGGTCCACATTGGACCCTTCCAGGAAGCCGCCCTGAATCTGGCCGAAGCCGGACGCGTTGGGCTGGCCGACGAACGCGGGTCCGGAGTTCGGCGAGACGTTGAACAGGCTCTGCCCCTCGCGCGAAAGCCCCTGCGTGTTGGCGAACGTCGCCAGCGCGATCTGCCCCACCGTGCGGCTCAGGCCGTTGGTGAACGTCGCGACGACGCGTCCGTCGGCATCGACCGTGAACGCGTCAAACGCGCCGGCCGGCGTGCCGTTCTGCGCGCCGGCGGCGATGTCGGTTGAGGCCGCCAGTTGCGTCATCTCGGCAAAGTCGAGGTTCAGCGTGACCGGGCTCGTCGCGCCGTTATTGTATGTGATGTCCAGCGTGGTCGGCGGGTTGGTCGTATCGTAGCGGCCCGCCGTGTCGAACGCGATGGTCGTGCCGGCCGGCGTCAGATTCGAGATCGCCGGGTCGGTCGTCGTCGCGCTCCAGCTCCACTGGTTGTTGGTGGCACTGCGCGTGAAAGTCACATCGATATTGTGCAGGCTGCCAAGCGAGTCGTAGACGCTCATCGTAAACGTCGAGGCGCCGCCGGCCGCGGTACGCGCATCCATATTACCACGCAATTGGAGAGCGGTCGTAGCGCGCGCCATGCTCTGGCCGATTGGCAGGGTGATCGCCGTCAGCGGCTGCGTCGGATCCACCACGTCGGTCTGCGGGTTGGCCATCCAGCCGAGCAGTGGCATGCCGACGTTCGAGCTGACGAGCCTGCCGGTCAGGTCGACGTCCATGCGGCCGTCGCGCGTGTACTGGCGGGCATTGCCGCCCGCGTTCAACAGGAAGAAGCCGTCGCCCTGAATGGCCAGGTCGGTCGGCCGGTCGGTGGCCTGCAGGTTGCCCTGCGTGAACAGCGTATCGATGCCGCTCAACGCCATGCCCAGCCCGACCTGCATCGGGTTCAGTCCGCCGCGCTCGCCCGAGGGGGCGGTGGCGCCGCGCAGCGTCTGGCTGAACAGTTCCTGGAACGTCACACGTCCGGACTTGAACGCCGTCGTGTTCACGTTCGAGATATTGTTAGCCACCATGTCCATCATGACTTCGTGATTGCGCAGCGCAGATATGGCTGCCGACAGGGAACGCAACATGAGATTTTCCTCCGAAAGAGTGTGTTTGCGATCTGTGATCGCCCCCACAAGCCTCCTCGGGAGGTCCGGCCGGTGGGAGCATGCCGTTTGAGTCTTCTAGCCAGTTAGCCGATGACAACGCTGTCGATATTGGTGAATACCCCCTCCTTTTGGCGACCGGCATCCATCGCGGTCACGACGGTCCGGTTTTTGATGCTGACAATCAGTGCGAGATCATCCATCAAGATCAGCGAGTCGCGCCCGCCCTTGGCCTGCGCCTTGTCCATCGCCTGCTCCAGCCGATCCACGTCGGCCGGGCTCAGTTCGATGCCGCGCTGCTCAAGACGCTTGAGCGCATGCGATGAGAACTTGAGCGCCTCGGCGAACACGCCGGGTGCGAGCCGGCTGGCCGGGGCGCCGGCCGATGGCGCCGGCGCCGTACCGATCGCTGGCGCACGCGCAACGGCTTCCAACGAATCCATACCGATGACTCCCCCTTTGCGTAATCAGGATTGCACGGACACGATCTGCGACAACAGCACGTGCTTGTCGCCGATCGAGATAATGACCTGGCCGCCGACGAGCTTCACGGCCGTCACCACGCCGCTGACCGTCTGCTGGTCGGTGGGGGTGATCGCCTGCACCTGCTTGCCGATCATGTTGCTGCCCTGCATCATCTCCTGGCTGACACGCATAGCTTGCATCGCCTCGTTGATCGACTGCATCTGCTCCAGCGTGTTGAACTGCGCCAGTTGCGTGATGAACTGCGTGTCATCCTTCGGCTGCATCGGGTCCTGGTAGCGCAACTGGGCCAGCAGCAACTTCATGAAGGCATCTTTGCCCAGGCCCATCCCGCCGCTGACCGCGGTGGTGTTGGTCGGGTTGGTTCGGGTGGATGCGGCGACGCCGGTCGTTGCATGGACAGTAGGCATACGAGTAGTTCCTCGCTTGTCAGGCGCGATAGTCCACCGCGCCATCGGCGCGGTAGAGCGCGGTCACAATGTGGGCGTCCGGCGGCGGCATGCCGCGCAGGCCGTCGCCGCGCGGCGGCGCCCCGTGAGGCGACCCACCCTGCGCGCCGGCGCGGCCATGCGCGAACTGCGGCGGCTGGTCGCCGACGAACACCTGGAAACTGGTCTGCGACATGCCGTGCTCGGCGAGTGCGGACCGCAACGCGGGCAATTGCGTCTCCAGCACGGCGCGCACGGCTTCGCTCGCCGCGCCCAACTGCACTTCCAGCCCGCTGCGGTGCGCGATTACCTTCACCTGCAGGCTGCCCAGCGACGGCGGATCAAGCACGATGCTAACTTCGGCGGGCCGGTGCGCCACCGCGCGCAAGACGGCGCCAGCCACCTGCGAAGCGAGCGACAGCGGGGCGGCATCCGCGCTCTGCGCCGCACTCTCTGTAATGCCGGATGTTGTAACGGCGGCGGTCAGCGAGGCAGCTTGCACGGTGTCCCCGGACTCGCGCGCGGGTCGCTCGGCCGCTTCGGCGACGGCCGACAGCCGCCGCGCTTTGAGTTCCGGCGCGACGGGCGCCACCGTGCGCGACGCGCCGTCAAGCGATGGCAGGCCAGCTTCAACGCGCCGGTCCGCTTCCGTCTGAGGCCGTGCAACCGGTATCTGTGCGTTGAGCTGCGCGATCACTTCCAGCTCGGCTACAGGCAGCGCAGCAACCGCATTCGGTGGCTCACTGCCAGGCACCGCGCTCTGTGTTGCTGTGTCAATCAACGACGCACCCAGATTGCTATTGACAAACAGCGGCAAACCGGACAGGGTCGCGCCGGCCGCTGGCGGAAGATTCGGCCCGGCGATGGGGTTCGCGCCGCCGCTCGACACGGCATCAATGGCCTGCGCCAGCAACGGATTGATGCCGCCGGATAGGTCGGCCACCACGGCCGCCTTCGGCACATTTACCAGAGACAGGAACGGCATGGCGGCCAGTGCCAGCGCCGCCGGGTCGTCAGCGGCCGAATCGGACGGCCGCGGCATCGGATCGGCCGGCGCCGGATTGACGACAGTGCCGGGCGCCTGTTCGCCGGTCGCCGCCGGAGATGGCAAAGTCGCCGGTCCCGCCAGCGAGAGCCCGCGCAGCCATTCGGACAGCGCCGGCGTGATGCTCGTGGCCGGCAGCGGCGTCACGGCCGGCTCGCCGCTCAACAACGTGGCGAGTTGCGCCTGAAATACGCCATCCTCTCCTGTCTTCGCTTGCCCCATATCCATGACCGGCAGGGCCGGGTTGGACATCAGAGTCGAATTGATCAGTGCCATCGCTCGCTATGGTCCTGTGTGCACTATGCCGCGTTGTCAGCGCTCGGCGATGGCCGCGCGCAAGGTAGCCAGTTGTTTGCTGGCGAGCTGCGCCAGCGACTGGAAGCGCAGAGAGGTTTCGGCCAGTTCAACCATCTCTTTGTCGACGTCCACGCTGTTGCCATCGTTGCGCAGGGTCAGGTTCGGGCGCTGGGCGACCTGCGGGTCGTCGAGCGCGGCCAGTCCCAGGTGCGCGTCATGGGTGCTCACCAGGCGCAGCTCGGCGGACGACGGATCGGCGACGCGTTTGAGTTCATCCTCAAACGATACGGTCGCCGCCTTGTAGCCGGGCGTATCCACATTCGCCATGTTCTGGCCGATCACCTGCTGGCGCAACGAAAGACCGCGCATGGCGACCTGCAAGACATCGAGCGTGCGTGAATTCAAGATTGGGTCGGGCATCAGGTGCCTGCCTGTTCCACCGTGGCATCGCCGTGGCGCCGCCGGTAATATTGCGATATGGCGAGATCGTCGTTGAACTTGGCGTCGGCCACCGCCAGTTCGCGCTGGCGGGCCGCCGCAGCGCGCTCTTTCAACCGCGCCAGCACCTTGACTTCCTTCAAGGCGTCGGACACGCGCTCGCGCAGGGCATCAACCTGCCGGTCGAATTCGGCCAGCACGCGCCGCTGGCGGGTGATCTCAATCTCCAGGCGCTCGATGTATGCTTCGTAGCGCCGCAGTTCCTCCAGGCGCAGCACACCGCGCTGGCGCGCGCCGGCCAACACGACGTCGCCGCGCTGGCGCTCGGCCTGCAACGCCGTCAGAACGGTCGCCGCATCGGCCTGGATATGCAACAGCTTGGCTAACTCGAAGCGCAACTCTTCGAGCAAACTCTCCTTGACGGAAAGGACCGGCTGCAATGTGAAGTGTGGGGTCGCCATAGGATTTGCTACTTACGGGACTACTATATCCCGATGCAACGCTTGCGTCAGTAAACGCACCGTGTGCCTTGTATAAGGTTTGCGTAAAAGTCCGAGGGATTGTGTTACTTGTTATGCGGCGATTTTTAGCAGGGCGTCGGTGGTCGTTTCGTAGTCGCAGTGCTCGTCGGCGCGCTGCTGAAGGAACATCCGAATGACCGGCAGCAATTTCAGTGCGCGGTCGATCTGGGGATTACTGCCATTCCGGTAGGCGCCGATGTTGACCAGGTCCTTCGCGTGATCGTATGTCGCCAGCATTTCGCGGATGGCGCCGGCCGCATCCTGGTGTGCGCGCTCGGTGATGGCAGGCATGACACGGCTGAGGCTGTGCAACACATCGACCGCGGGGTAATGGTGTTCGGCGGCCAGGTCGCGCGAGAGCGTGAGGTGCCCATCCAGAATGCTGCGCACCGTGTCGGTGATCGGCTCGGTCAGATCGTCGGCCTCCATCAGGACCGTGTAAAAGCCGGTAATGGTGCCCGTCTCGGAGGTGCCGGCGCGCTCCATCAGTTTGGGCAGCAAGGCGAACACCGAGGGGGTGTAGCCTTTAGCGGCAGGCGGCTCGCCGACCGCGAGGCCGATCTCGCGCTGGGCCATGGCGAAGCGCGTGACCGAGTCCATCATGAAGTTGACGTCCAGTCCCTGGTCGCGGAAATACTCGGCAATGACGGTAGCTGTCCACGCGCCTTTGAGCCGCAGCAGGGCCGGCTGGTCCGAGGTGGAGACGACGATCACCGAGCGGCGCAATCCGTCTGCGCCGAGGTCGCGGCTGATAAACTCCTGCACCTCGCGGCCACGCTCGCCGATCAGCGCGATGACGTTGACATCGGCCTTCACATGGCGGGCGAGCATGCCCAGCAGGGTGCTCTTGCCGACGCCGCTGCCCGCGAAAATACCGATGCGCTGCCCCTTGCCGACCGTCGTCAGTCCATCGATCACGCGGACGCCGGTCACCAGCGGCTGGTCAATCGGGCGGCGCTGCAGGACGTGCGGGGAGGTGTTGACTGTGGGGCGGGTGTGGCCGCTGCCGACCGGCCCGCCCTGATCGAGCGGCCGCGCCAGCGCGTCGAGCACGCGCCCGAGCAAGTTCATGCCGACCGGCACCGCGAACGGGGAGCCGCTGGCCTCGACAATGCTGCCGGGCTGGATGCCCTGCATTTCGCCCAGCGGCATCAGGAGGGTGCGCTCATCCTTGAACCCGACCACCTCGGCATGCACCTGCCCCTGATTGTCGGGGTGGAGAATGGTGCACATTTCGCCGATCTGCGCGCTGATGCCGCGCGCCTCGATCACCAGCCCTACCACCTGCGTGACGGCGCCGCGGCTGCGGATCGGGTTCACTGTTCGCAGCAGGTTCTGATAGCGCGCCAGATCGGGCAGTTCAACGTCCTCAGCCGGTCGATCCATCCAACGCCCGCTCACGAGCGCGCCGGCGTTTCTGCGTCGGCGGCGCCGTTAAAGGTTTCGCGGATGTTCTTCAGTTGCGTGTCGATTTGCGCGTCAACGCGCCCGAACGGCGTCTCAATCACGCAGCCGCCGAGACCGACGCGCCGGTCGGCCACAATCTCGAAGCTGCGCACGCCGGAACTGGAACTGAGCGCTTCCTGCCAGGCCGCCTGCAACTGCTCTACGTCCCGCGGGTTGACGCGCACCACAATGCGGTCGACCCCGCTCACCTGCTCGATAGCGCGCGCGGCGATCTGCGCGACGACGCGCGGGTTGATCTCGACCTGCTCGTCGAGGATCTTCTTGGCCACGGCAATCGCCAGCTCGACAATCGTCGGCTCGGCCTGCGCGATCAGCTTCGCCTTGCTGTCGGCCGCAGAGGCCGCCATGCGCAGCACGCTTTCCAGTTGCGCGCGCGCTTCGTCCTGCGCGGCGGCCAAACCGTGCGCGTGGCCCTCGGCAAACCCGTCGGCGACCGCCGCCTGGCGCATCCGGTCCCCCTCGGCGCGCGCGGCGGCGATGAGCGATTCGGCGCGCATTTTTGCATCGCGTACCAGCGCCTCGGCCTCGGCCTGATAGGCGCACAGGACATCCTCGCGGCTCGGCAGCGGCGGGTCGTCCGGCGCCGGCGCGGCGTGCGGGTTCGCCGTCCGCACGGGCGCGGGTGACGCCGGCTGCACGACCTGCAGTGCGCCCAGGTGGACATGCCCGCCCTTGACGACCCTAGACAACGAACTCTCCCGAATCGCCGCGCATGATGATAATCTCCTCGGACTCCTCCAGGCGCCGGATGACGTTGACGATGCCGCCCTGCGATTCTTCGACCGTCTGCAGGCGCACCGGCCCCATCATTTCGATCTCTTCCTGTAACGTCTGCGCCGAGCGCTTGGACATGTTCTTCAGGATCAACGTCTTGACCTGTGCACTGGCGCCCTTGAGCGCGATGGCGAGGTCTTTCATATCCACTTCGCGCAGCACACGCTGCACCGACTTGTCGTCGAGCATGGTGATGTTCTCGAAGACGAACATCTTGCTGCGCACTTCCTCGGCCAGCGGGCGGTTGGCGCTGTCGAGCGCTTCGAGGATGTGCTTCTCATTCGTGCGGTCAACGCGATTGAGCACCTTGACGAGGTATTCCACGCCGCCCGCCTGCGAGTAGTCCGCCGTCAGCACCGTCGAGATGCGGCGGCTCAGGCCGCGTTCGACTTCCGCCAGCACTTCCGGGCTGGTGCGGTCCATGGAAGCGATACGGGCGGCCACGCCGGCCTGCAGATCGGGTTCCAGGTAAGACAGGATGCTCGCCGTCTGCGGCACCTTCAAGTGCGACAGAATCAGCGCGATCGTCTGCGGATGCTCTTCCTTCAGGAAGTTGGCCAATTGGGCCGGGTCGGCTTCGGACAGAAAGTCGAACGAGTTGCCGCGCTTGGTGATCTTGATGCGCTCGAGCAGTTCTTCCGCGCGATCCGAACCGAGCGCCTGCGTCAGCATCTCGCGCGCGTATTGCTCGCCGCCGCGCAGCATGTATTCCGTGCTCACCGCGAGCTCATAGGCCTCGGACACAACCTCCTCGTGAATCGAGCTGGCCACCGAATCGACGTTGGCCACTTCCGAGGCGATGCGCTCGATGCGCGTCTCGTCGAAGTGCCGCAGGACTTCAGCCGAAAGGACGGGGCCCAGCTTGAGCAGGAGAATGGCGGCTTTTTGCGCGCCGCGCACCTCCACCTTGGCCGAATTGACTGCATTACTCATGGCGTCTTCCCGGGCCGGATCGGAAACCGGCGGCTATTTAGCGTCTTCTTTGAGCCACTGCTCGATGACTTCGGCTACCGCTCCCGGACGCGTGCGCGCCAGGTGGTTGAGCTGCGCCTGCAATTGATCGCGGCGCGTGTTGGACGGATTCAGCGCTGCCGCGCTGAACGCCGGCTCGCTGATGGCTGCGCCGGGGCCGCCGCTGGCGCCCGCCAGCAGCGGCGCGTCGCTCTTCTCGATGATCACGGGCGCCGGCATGCGCGCCGGAGCCAAACTCATGAACGTGCGGCGCATGAAGAAGAACACGCCCAGCGCGGCCAGCCCCAGCAGAACGGCCTTGCCGATGTTGAAGATCAACTCCTGCTGGTGCGCATCGTCCATGCTCTTGGTTTCCTGGTCGTAATACGAGCGGTCGAATGCGGCGCTGCTGACGCTGACGATGTCGCCGCGCGTTGCATCGGCGCCGACGGCCGCCGTGATCGATTCCTTGAGCGCGGTCAACTTCGCCGCGTCGGTCACGCCGTCCACAATCACGGAAACCGACAACCGCTCGACCTTGCCGGGCATCGCCACGCGCTTCGACGTGACGCGCGACAGATCGTAGTTGGTCGTGGATTCGAGACGCTGGTACGGCGAGCCCGTGGCGCCGGCCGTGCCGCTGACCACCGACTGGTAGGTCGGCACATTGGAACTGACACCCGGAATGCCGCCGGGCGCCGCGCCGGCCCCGTAAGTCTCGCTCAGTACGTGCGCGCTGCGGATCATGCTGCCGGTCGTGCCCGCCGGCGCATACGACTCGGTGCTGGTTTCCAGCTTATCCCAGCCCATGGTCGCGCTGACGCGCACCACCGCTTTGTTGGGCCCCAGCACGCGCGCCAGCATCGCCTCCACCGCAGACGCCGCCTGCTGCTCATAATCGCGCTGGGCCGCCAACTGCGTCTGAGTCACCTTCAAGTCGCCATCCGAGCCGCCCGCCAGGCCACTGGACAGCATGTTGCCCTGCGTGTCAACGAGGGTGATCGCCTCGGGTCGAAGCCCTTCCACGCTGCCGGCGATCAGGTTGGTGATCGCCTGCACCTGGCCGGCGTTCAACCGCAGGCCGGGCTTGAGCTTGAGCACGACCGAGGCGGTCGGCGTTTTCTTCTCCTGCGCGTACAGCGTCGGCTGCGGGATGACGATGTGCACGCGCGCGCTGTCGACGGCCGCGATGGCGCCGATGGTGCGTGCCAGCTCGCCTTCCAGGGCGCGCTGGTAGTTCAACTGCTGGGTGAAGTCGGTCATCGCCAGGCTGGGATTATTGAACAGTTCGAAGCCCACCACGCCGCCCTGCGGCAGCCCGGCGCTGGCGGTGCTGAGGCGCACTTCGTACACCTGCGCGCTGGGTACCTTGATCGTGGCGCCGCCATCGGCCAGTTGGTACGGGACGTTGGTTTCCTTCAGCTTCTTCACGATGGCGGCCGCGTCGGTCTCGCTCAGGCCGCTGTACGCGACCGCGTAGTCCGGCATACCTGACCAGATGCTCACGCCGACCAGCGCCGCGATCGCCAGCACCACGATGGCAATGGCGAGCAGGCGCTGGGCGCGTTCCATCGTCTCCCAGCGCTTGAGGAACTCTTGTTGGATCTGCAGCAGTCGCGGGTTCACGGTTCAGCCTAGACCTGCATACGCATGATTTCTTGGTACGACTCGACGACTTTGTTGCGCACGGCCACGGCGAACTGCATGCTGAGGTTCGCCTTCTCGGCCGTCATCATCACCTGCGCAATGTCCGCCGATTCGCCGGCGGCCAGCTTCTGCATTGCGCTGTCGGCCTCGAGTTGCGTGCTGTTCAGCCCTTCCAGCGCGTGCGAAATGGTTTGCCCGAAGGAGTCGAGCGCGCCGGGCGCGGCGGCGCGCGCCGGCGCAACCGCCTGCGTGGCGGCCGCCGTTTTGAGGCTGGCAGTAATAGCGGAAATGCTGTTCAGGCCCATGGTGTCTCCCAAGACGGCTATCGGCCGATCTCAAGCGCTTTGAGCGCCATGCCCTTGATCGCGTTGAACACGGTGGTATTGGCTTCATACGAGCGCGTCGCGGAGAGCATGTCGGTCATTTCGGTGGCCACGTCTACGTTGGGATAGGTCACGTAACCCTGCGCGTCGGCGTCGGGGTGGTTCGGCTCGAAGCTCACGACGCCCGGCGAAGCGTCCTCGACGACGGCGACCACGGCGACGCCCGCGCCTTCGGCGACCGGCGACTCGCGGTGCATGAACGCGGCGAACATCGGGCTTTGCCCCTGCGCCTGCGGGCGGAACACGACCTGCTCGCGCTTGTACGCGCCGCCTTCGGCGGTGCGCGTCGTCTGCTGGTTGGCCATGTTGTTGGCGATGACATCCATGCGCAGCCGCTGCGCGGTAAGCGCGGAGGCGCTGATCTTCATGCTCTCGAACAGTCCCATGCCGTATCCTCCTAAACGTCCATTTGCTGGAGCGCCTTGACGATCGGGCTGGTGCCGCCGGGCTGGAACAGCGCGTGCGCTGTGAAGTCCCTGTCGCGGCCGCCGCCCTCTTCATTGGCGATGATCCAGTAGGTGTACGCGAAGTAGTTGGGCTCACGCTTGCGCAGATAGCGATACGCGTCGGTGACGATGCGCACCTGCTCGTCGGGCGTCACGCTCTTGCCGGGGTAGATGCCGCCCTCGGTGCTGATGACGGGCAGCGCGCGGCCCAGCGCGCCGCGCACAATCGCATCGGCGTCGCGGAACTGCAGGTAGTTCGCGCCATAGTTGTGCAGGCTCAGCCAGGCCGTGTCCAGCAGGCTGCTCTCGCCGCGCGCCCGCAGCGCGTCGAGCGACTGGCGCAGGAACTGCTTGTCGTCGACGTCGCCCTGCGGGCTGAGTGATCCAAAGCCGGGCAAGCCGCCGCCCGCAACCACTGCTTTGGCGGCGGCAGACCACGCATCGAGGTACCGCTTCACATCCGGCGCGTGGCCGTTGTTCTCGAACTTCAAGTTCGGCTCGTTGTAAAGCTGGAAATAGCTGACGCCCATCGCCTTGTAGTGCTTGACCATCGCCGTCAGGTCGCCATCCACGGGTGACAGGCCGGTCGTGTGCACGCGCAGCACCGGCATGATGCCGTTCTTGACGAGTTGCTGGACGAGGTAGTCGTTGTCGCCGATGTTGGCGCCGTCGTTCAGGAAGACGGCCCACGAGACGCGCATGTCGCGCATCTCCTTAACGAAGCGATCGACCACGTCGGGCGCGGAGTGGGTCGTCGGTACCCAGTGCATACCGCGGCCGCTATCGGCAGGTGGACGGGGGTAATCGGCCAGCGCCATCGCGCTACCGGAGGCTATGGGCGCCGGCACGACCGCCGGCGCAGCGATTGGCGCGATGTCGGCCAGCGCAGCCATGATCGACGCGGGCGTCAACGCGGCCAGCGCCGCTGTGCCCGGTGCGCGAGCGGCCGGCTGACTGGCCGACGCCGGCGCCGCATAGCCGCCGCCAGGCAGTTTCAGCGCAGGCTGGTAGAAGCGTCGGGGTCCCGACGCATCAAGATTGACAAACGCCTGGAAGCGCGGATCGGTGCGCAGGTTGGAGCGCGGAACGTAGGTGGACAGGCCCAGCGCGCGGCCCAGCAGCGCGCCAAACAGTGGCGCACCGCCGTTGGCCGCCGGCGCAGGCGTACTGCGCGCAGCGCCGGACGATACGCCGGTGGCGCCGGGCGCCCGCGTCGGCTCGATGCGGGCGGGAGGGAGGTCGTGTTTGGGGTCGCCCATGCTAACGGTCTTTCACCAATCTGACTGTGAACGACTATAGCATGGAGACGGTTATGGTTCAGTAAACGATCTGTGAGATTCGTGTAAAGAGAGCGTATATCGGCCGCCGGCGGCCAAACTGTGTAAGCATTGCGTAAAGAAATGCGCCGAACTAGAAAAAGCTCAGAACGCTCTGGGACACATCGTTGAGCGGCACGACCATCTCCGCGGCGCCCAGTTGAATGGCCTCTTTGGGCATGCCAAACACCACACAACTCTTTTCGTCCTGTGCCAGCGTCCGCGCGCCGCTCTGGCGCATGGACAGCAGCCCTTTGGCGCCGTCCGCGCCCATGCCGGTCAGAATCACGCCGACCGCGTTGCGGCCGGCATGGCGCGCAACCGACTGGAACAGCACGTCGACGCTGGGGCGCTGGTGATGCACCGGCGGGCCATCCTTGATACGCACGACGTAGCGCGCGCCGCTGCGCTCCAGCACCATATGATGATTGCCGGGCGCCAGCAGCACCAGTCCCGGCGTCACGTAGTCGTTATCGCGCGCCTCGCGCACTTCGAGCTGGCAGTTGTGGTTCAGCCGCTCGGCAAACGTCTTCGTGAAGTTCTCGGGCATGTGCTGCACCATGACGACGCCGGGCATGACCGCCGGCAGGCCGCGCAGCACCACCTCGATCGCCTGCACGCCCCCGGTGGACGCGCCAATGGCCAGCACTTTGTGCGTGGTCTCCAGCGTCGCCGCCGGCGACAACACCGGTGCGCCTGCGGCGACCGGCACGCCCGCCGGCGCCAGCCGCACGCCCACCTGCGCGCGCGCCGCCGCGCGGATGGCGTGCAGCAGGCGCATCGATACGTTCGGCACCGAATACTGCGAACCGGGCTTCGGCACCACCTCGACCGCGCCGAGTTCGAGCGCGCGCAGCGCATTTTCGCTATTGGCCGGCGTCAACGAACTGACGACGATGACCGGCAGCGGGTGGTGCTTCATCAGCTTGGCCAGGAACGACAAGCCATCCATGCGCGGCATCTCGACATCCAGCGTCAGCACGTCGGGCTGGAGCTCGACGATCATATCGCGCGCCATGTACGGGTCGACCGCGCTGCCGACGACGTTGATATCCGGGAACTGGGACAGCTCTTCCGTCAGAATCTTGCGCACGACGGCGGAGTCATCCACAATAAGGACGCGTATCATGGCAGTCTACCCTGTGAGGCGCGACAACGCCTCGGCATCGCCGATCAACAACAGGTCTGCGCGGCCTTCTTCGAGGCCCAGGCAGGCACGGGCCAGTGGCGCCCACGCCTCGGGCGCCGTGGTCGCCGAGCCGGCGACCACCTGCGGCGCGGCCAGGCGAAAGACATGCTCGGCGCCCGCCACCTGCGGCAGCAGGTTACCGCAGATCACGTTGCCGATCTCGCCGAACGAGTCGTACTGCTCCGCCCGCGGCAACTGCTCGTCGGCCCCCAGCATATTGGCCGCGAGCTGCGGCAGCAGATTGCCGCACAGCGTGATGATCAACTGCCCGGCGAAGGGCCCCTCGAAATTGACCTGCGCGGTCGCATCAGCCACGGCGTCCTGCTGCTGCGGTTCCAGTTCCGGCGACGGGAAGAAGAACACGAGGTCTTCGAAGATCTGGGCCGAGACCTCAAAGAGCTGGCGATCCAGGGTATCGCTCATTGCGGTTTCTCCAGGAATTTTTTCAGCGTGTTGCGCAGGCTCTCCGGCGAAAACGGCTTGTGCACAAAGCCGGCGCCTTTCCGCATCAGGCTGTTGATGCGCGTGTCGCTGCTTTCGGTGGATACCACGACGACCGGCATGTCGGCCGTCTCCGGGTTCGCGCGCAGGCGGTCGAGCAGCTCTTCGCCGTTCATGACCGGCATGTTGATATCGACCAGCGCTAGATCAATCCAGTTGTTGTCGGTCAGCGACAGCGCTTCGACGCCGTTGGCGGCTTCGAGCACGGTGCCGAGCGGCATGCCGCTCAGGCGCAGCGTCTTGATGATAATCGAGCGCATCACCGCACTATCGTCCACTACCATGACATTGTAGGCCACAGCAACCCTCCTTCACACCGCGACTGAGGTCTCAAAGCGCCGTCGTCGTGCCATTGATACGCATCTGCACCTCGCCAGACCCGACCTGCAGGGTCATGCCGCGCGAGGTGGTGCCGCCCACATCATACGCGTCCAGCAGCACGCCGTTCTTCCAGAGCAGCTTGCGCAGTGCGACGAAGTTGCGCTTGCCAATCTGAAAGTAGTCTTCGCGGTCGCCGCCGGTCGACGCGCCGCCGGCCACTTTGACGATCAGGCGCGACTTCTGCGCCCCGGCCTTGTAGCAGTCCAGGAACAGGCGCGGGACGCCCGTGTCCACGAACATATACGGGTTGGCGGCGGCCTTGGCCAGGTCAATGGTCGAGTCGGGCAGCATCACATGCAGCATGCCACCCACGCACGAAACGGGATCGTAGATCGTCAACCCCAGGCAACTGCCCAGTGCGTGCGTCACAATTTCATCATCGCGGTTAGCGGAGATGATCATATCGGCGATGCCCACGATATGCTTCACAATTACCCCCAAAGTGCGGGTGCCCCGGTTACTTGACGTACACGGCCGGCTGCACGTAACGGAACGAGCTGCCGGTGGCTGTCAGACTCTCGGAATGGCCCACAAACAGGTAGCCGCCCGGTTCAAGCAGATCCCAGTAGCGCTGCACCAGCGCGCGCTGAGTCGCCTTGTCAAAGTAGATCATCACATTGCGGCAGAATATTGCGTCGAACGGCCCCTTCATCGGCCAGGCGTCCATCAGGTTCAGATGGGCGAAGCGCACGAGCGCGCGCACCTCCGGGTTGACCTGCAGACGGGCGCTGTCGGCATCCACCGGCCGGAAGTACTTGCGCGCGGCGCCGACCGGCGTCTCGGCTAACTGGTCGGGCGCGTAGATTGCTTCGCGCGCCCTGGCCAGGATGCGGGTCGAAATGTCGGTCGCCAGGATGCGCGCGTCCATGCGCGCGATGTCCGGCCAGGTTTCCATCAGCACGATCGCCAGCGTGTACGGCTCCTCGCCCGACGAGCAACCGGCGCTCCAGATGCGCAGTTGCCCGCCGCGCGCCTGCCGCATGAGCGGCAACTGGGCGCGCAGGAAGTCGAAGTGCGCCGACTCGCGAAAGAAGCTTGTCTTGTTCGTCGTCAGCAGGTCGAGCATGGTCGTCAGTTCCGCGCCCGTCGCATCCCGCTCGACATAGTCGATATACTGCGTGAACCCGCTCAGCCCAAGCACGCGCAGGCGCTTGGTCAGCCGCGTCTTGACCAGCCCTTCCTTGCCAGCCGGGAGATTGATACCGCTAAGGCGGTATACCATCTCGCTGATGCGTTTGAACTGACCGCCCGTCAGTTCGACCGACATGAGATCGACTTCCATGCGACGTTCCTTGGTTGGCATTCAGGTTGACGAGGCGTAGCGCGGATGAATCGGCCTGCTCGCGCGATGCATCCGTGCGGACGCCTCGCGCGAGCAGGATGTCCGTCACGCGCCCGCGATCAAACAACCGGGCAGAGTCCTTCCAGCCCGCAGCACGATGCCCGCTGATCGTCGGGTCACTTCATCGCGCTCTTCCACGCCAGCAGTGCGCGGGTGAGCCTGGACGAGATCGCCGCATAGTCGCTTGAAGCGCCCATCAGCCGCTCGGCTTCGGCTTTGTTGCCAGACAGCGCAAGCTGTACGATCCGCGCGGCCGTCTTGTGGAACTCTTTGTGAAGTTCCAGGACCTGCTGGGCATACCCGGCCGCTTTGGTCGCTGCGGGCAACCCGTGCAACCATTTGCCGAAGGCGCACTGGTTGTCCATGGCGATCTTCTCGACCGGGGTATCGATGGTCCCGTCGCTAATCGCCTGGTAGATGCGCATCTTCCATTTGGCATGCGCATCGATGGCCGCGTCTATCTCTTTGATTATGAGCGCCAGGTCGTCGGGCGTGATGGTGATCGGCGCTGCCTTAACACCGACGGTTACGGCCGGTCTGACCCGCAGAGCGGCGACCTCGTCCTCATCCAACGGGATCCAGCCGGCCGCATCCGGCGTCGCCGCCCGATGCCCGTTGCCGTTGCCCCCCACCTTCGTCATACCCATCCGGGCCGGTACCCGCACCGCCACCGACGCCTTGCGCTGCAGCGGCGCCACCGCCCGGCTCGCCGGCGCCTTCACCACCCCGCCGCCCCGCACCGATACCCCGCTCAACACGAAC
>JACRMK010000054.1 GCA_016235055.1 Chloroflexota bacterium
GTACGGGTACTTTCCAATGCCGCTTGCGATGCGCTGGCCCTCAGGCGCTTGTCACGCAAGCTGGCCCGCCGAAAAAGTGGCGCTGCCCTCCCCCCGACCCCCTCCCAACTTCGTTGGGAGGGGGCGAGATTCTTAGGGGATTGGCGCGGCGGCTGCGCCGCCGCGCCAATCCCCGTTAGCTTTTCCCCTTCTCCCCCGCGCGCGCGGGGGAGAAGGGGCAGGGGATGAGGGTGCATAGTGGCAGCCGATTCCAAAATGAGAATTGCTGCTGACGCACACCCTTGCGTTCGGGTGTGCACTGGTGTATATTTGAGCCTGCGGAACCCTAGGTCAACTCCACGTGGTGGGCAATCCGATGGCAGGCACAACCCACAAGCACGCTGATCGTCGATAACTTCATGGCAAACACAACTGGTTTGCACAACTTGGAATTCCATCACGGTGAACGAAGCGCGGTCGCTGGATCGTTTCCCCCACCACCAAGGTCCGCCACATGACGGTCCAGACATGAGTCCTCTCGACAGATAAGGCGACTGCAATGAACCTCCGTGTCATGCATTGGCTGACCGTGATCCTTCCGCTGGCGTTTTTTGCGGTGACGGAGTACATCCGGCATTTCATCTATCCGGAGTTCTTGCACTCCTGGGTGGGCTACACACTCACGCTCGGCGCTATCGCCGCAGGCGTGCTCGTCTTCTCTCAAGCAGTATTCATAACTCTGGAGCGGATGGAGCGCGACATCCTAAGGCAGAACCGAGAACTCTCCGCCCTCAACACCGTCAGCCGCGTGGTCGGTGAATCGCCCGACCAACGCGAGTTGCTGAAGCGCGCGCTGGACAAGGTGCTGGAGGTCACGTCTGTCGAAACCGGAGTTGTCTTTCTCGCAGACGAAGAGCTGACCGGATTGACTCTGGCAACTCATCGCGGCATCCCACCGGAATCGGTGGACATGATGGCGCATCTCAAAGTGGGCGAGGGCTTTGCGGGCCGCGTGGCGCAGACGGGCGAACCGCTGTCCGTCGAGGACTATGGTGAGTATCCCGAGTCGACGCGCATATTTGCCCAACGGGCCGGGGTTCATTCTCTCGCCAGCATCCCCCTCAAAGCAAAAGACAAAGTGTTGGGGGTGATGTCCATCGGCAGCCGTGGCAGGCGGCGTTTCAGTCCTGAAGAGTTGGCACTGCTTTCTGTGCTGGGCAGCCAGATCGGTGTAGCCATAGAGAATGCCCGACTACACGACAAGGTGCAGCAAACCAGCAGTTACCTCCAGACGATTATCGAGAGTTCGGGCCAGGCGATTATCGTGATTGATCTCCAGGGCAAGATCGTGCTGTGGAGCCGCGGGGCAGAGACGATCTACGGCTGGAGCAAGGAAGAGGCGATCGGCAGCGTCATGCCCATGGTCCCCGAAGACGGGCGGGCAGAAGCCGGCCGCAATCTGGCACGCATCCTGCAGACGGGCGAGACACTCCACAATTCGGAGGTCGAGCGGCTGCGAAACGATGGGGCGCTGATTCCGGTCATGGTGACGGCATCGCCCATCCGGGGTGCCGACGGTCGTATCGTGGGCATGGTGGGCATCTCCACCGACATGCGCGACAAGAAGCGGCTGGAAACGGAGCTCCTGCGGGAGAGGCAAGCGCTGGCGGTGATGGAGGAACGAGAGCGCATTGGCATGGATCTCCACGATGGCGTCATCCAATCCCTGTACGCCGTGGGTCTCAACCTTGAGAACTGTGCCGACATGATACAAGAAGCGCCGGGCGACGTGGAGTACCGGCTGGGCGAAGCCGTCAAGAGCCTGAACGGCGTGATCAGGAACATGCGCAACTACATCTTCGGTTTGAGGCCGCGGTCTCAAGACAGCCACGGCTTCGACCATGCCCTGGGCGAACTGGTTAAGGAGTTCAGGATCAACACCTTGATCGAAGCCGAATTGACCGTCCAGGGCGAGGCGCACACGCGGCTCGCGCGAGACCAATCCGATCATCTCTTCCACATCGCGCAAGAGAGTCTCGCCAATGTTGCAAAGCATGCCGGGGCTACCGCTGCGACCGTCGCGCTGTCTACGGACAACGGTCGGCTGATCCTTTCGATTTGCGACAACGGCAAGGGCTTCGATTCAAAGCAAGCCCGCACGCAACATGGGCAGGGTCTGCGCAATATGTCGGAACGGGCTAAAGCATTGCGTGGCACGCTGCGCGTGAACGGTGACACGGCGCAAGGGACGCAAGTGGTCGTGGAGATGCCTGCGCCTGTGGGGCAGCCCCAGGAACGAGCGTAAGGAGATCCCAGTGACAGTCGCTCCTCTTAAGGTCCTCATCGTGGACGATCACGAGGTCGTGCGGGTCGGCCTGCGCTCTCTGCTAGATCGGAAAGACGCCTTCACCGTGGTGGCAGAAGCAGAGTCGGTGGCGGGCGCTGTTCAAGCGGCGGCGCGTCATGCGCCCGATGTGGTGATCATGGACGTGCGCCTGCCAGACGGCAGCGGCGTGGAAGCTTGCCGCGAGATCCGCAGCCACAACCCGCAGATCAAGGTCGTGATGCTGACCTCCTATGCCGACGACGATGCCATCTTTGCCTCCATTATGGCGGGAGCATCCGGCTTCTTGCTCAAGCAGATTCATAGTCGCGCCTTAGTCGAGGCGCTTCAGGTCATCGGTCAAGGCGGCTCGTTGTTGGACCCGACGGTCACTCAGAAAGTGCTGGAGCGCATGCGGCGCTTGGGGGAAGGTGAAGCAGAGTCCAGGTTGGCAGGTCTTTCCGATCAAGAACGGCGCATCCTCTCGCTAGTTGCCGAAGGCAAGACCAATAAGGAAATCAGCCAGGTGCTTAGTCTGAGCGACAAAACGGTCAAGAACCACGTCAGTAACATCCTTGGTAAGCTGCACATGGCACGGCGTACTGAAGCCGCTGCTTACTACGTCAGAAGTGAGGGTCAAAAGGAAGAGTAACCATAATCTGTAACCGAGCCCCTCGTTGACGTGATGTAACAGGCAAACTATCAGATCCGGAATTCCCGGATCGCCACGACGGCTGGACCGAATGGACTAGAAATCCCTAGTCCATTCGGCTTTTTTTGACCCATGTCTTTGAGGATCTATCGGGACATGTGCCCCTCACTCGATCACCGCAGGAATGATACGATACCACAGGCAAGTTGAGCGGCACGACAAGGCGAATTGAATTCCCAAGGAACTTGCGACACCAACGTTCGAATGATACCGGGTCCATCTGCTTCCTGACCTTCAAGGGCGATGGCGGTGAATGAAAACATCCGCTTGCTGATCGTGGATAGCCACCAGCAGGTCCGACGCGAACTTGCTGCCAAGCTGTTCCGGCGTCTCAATCCGCAAGTCGTCGGTTGGGCAGACGCGAAAGACGCAGCGCTGCGTCTGCTAAGCGAAACGCAAGCCCATGTCGTGTTGTTGGATGCGCAAATAGTCGATAGTTTCGCAATTTGTCAGGCTTTGGTTGAGCAACAGCCGGCTACGAAGATCGTGGTGTTGACCTCCTATGCGGACGAACAAGAGAAACAGAAAGCGTATCAATCTGGCGCGTCAGCCTATCTTCTAAAAACCATCCCTTCGGAAGAACTCCTGAGTTGCATTGAAGCGCTATACGCGCAACCGACCGAGTCGCCTACGGCAGTGCGCACAGGGTTAGCGGAAGCGCATCGTAAAGAGAGCGTTGCAGAGCATAAGTAGACAGGGGCGCAGGTCGAAACCAGAGCCAGTGCACGACGTTGCTTTGGGCGTGCGACTGCATTGGATGGCAGATGGCAGAAAGGAGGAGAAACCGGACGAAACAATTATCGCAGGCAATCAGTTGGACAGGTTTAACAATGAGGAGACCCGATGTGGTCCAACAGAACTAACGAAGGAGACGCAATGAAGACACCAAAACGCAGACCGATGCTGTTCACACTGCTGGCACTGCTTGCCCTGGCCGTGCTGGTGGCGTGCGGCGCCGGCGCCGGCCCATCAGCCCAGGATCTTGAGGCGCTGAAGAGCCAACTCGCCCTTAAGGACAAAGAGGCGGCCGCCCTCAAGGAGCAGCTTGCCCAGGCTCAGAAGCCGAGCGCGCCAGTGGCCCCGGTCACCGTGGTACAGAGCGGGCAACTCCAGCCGATCCCGGCCGGGGCGCAGCCCACCGGTTGGGATACGGCGGAGTCCATTCGCGGCGGATTGAAACTGCTTGCCACCTACGACTCCAGCGGCCCCAATGCCTGGGATCCGGCAGCCCACCCGATGGTGTACTACACCAGCGAGGGCCCGGCCAAGGAAGGTAGCCCGGGAACCAACAAACTGCCCGGCGTGCAGGTCATCGATGCTTACAGCAAGCAGGTGATCGCGTCGCGGCTGTTCGATTTGAAAAACGGCACGAACGGCACTCCGCACACGGTAGGCATTTCGCCCGACGGCAAGTACCTGTACATCGCCGGCGGCGCATCGGACCCCGAGAAGTTGGAGCGGATCCTGATCATCAATGCTCAGACTTTGAAACTCGACATGGTGCTGGGCCTCCCGGCGCAGCGCCTGCACCACGCCGCCGGTTTCAAAGACTGGCAGGGACGCGACCGCGTCGTGATCGACAATGGGTTTGGCGCCACGGGCGGTCCGCACTTTGTCCTGGACCCCAAGGATCGCAACCGTGTTGTGCGGGCGATTACCTACGATAATGTGCGCCCCATGGGCCACTCGTACACGGCCGTCGATCCCACGGGCAAATTCATGTACATCTCCATGGGTTCCGACACGATTCGTGAAGGCGAGTCCTACGAAGCGGCGATGGCGAAGTTCGACCTGGAGACGGGCAAGGTTACGGTTATCGACGGCGTAGGGAACCACCCGATCGGCGTTGCCTTCACCGCCGATGGCAAGTACACCTACGTGAATGACGGCACCAACAGCCTGACCTTCAAGATCGACAACGCCACGAACAAAGTGGTGGCTAAGACGAGCGCGGCCGTCATCGGGCCGTACGGCCTGCGCTTGAACTGGGACGAGACGCAGCTCTGGACGGTCGGCAAGGGCGAAGGCAGCCACAACCGTGGCGGCGCGCTCGGGCTCATCGATACGCGGGAGTTCCGGCCCAATCGTGAGACCAATCAGCCGTTCAACCTGGGCGGGTCGGCCTCCAGCATCGACCATGCGATCCTCCACCCCGACCCGGCCGTGAACGAGATGTGGGTGAGCAACATGAATGGCTGGGAAACGATCGTCTTCGATCTGAACACAAAGAAGACGAAGGCGTACATCGCCTCGCCCAACGGTGGGGACACCCACTCGGGCGGTTTCGTCAAATACGATAAGGACTTCAAGGGCGAGCTGCTGATCGACATGTTCGGCCCCCAGAAGCCGATGTACGCAATGATCCTGGAGAAGGCCAAGGCAGCAGCCGCCAAGTAAGGCAGACCAACACCGGAGTTGCTCGACCGCACACCGGCATGATGACCCGAAACCGCTGGCTACAGTCATGCTTGAACCGGCGGTTTGACAGCTCGCATAAAGTGGCGTGCCCTTTGTCTTCGGGGCAGAGGGCACGCCAGATCAGATCAGACGGAGGCAAGTTCTAATGGTTCGAATCGTCATCCTGTTAAGCGCCTTGATACTGGCGGCGCTCTCCGCTGGCTGCGGCGGCCCGTCGGCGACTGCGCCGACTTCAGCCCCGCAAGCCGCTCCCACGAATGCACAGTCGGCCGCGCCCACGACGGCACCGACCAAACCGGCGGCGCAGCCAACCGCGCCCGCAGCCGTAGCGACCAAGGCGCCTGCAGCGGCGGCCACCACGGCGCCCGCGCCGGGCGGCGCGACGCCCTTTAAGCTCACGCTCACCATCTATGACATGCAGCCGCCGGAAATGATCGTCAAGGTCGGGAGTAAGATCCATTTCGTCATCACGAACACGGACACCGAAGAGCACGACCTGGTCAGCGCAGGCGCCAAGCTCAGGAGCATCCTGGTGCCTGGCAACAAGACAGTCGAGGTTGACTGGACGGCGCCAGAAACGCCCGGTACGTTCGAGGCGATCTGCACTATTCATCGTGAGATCAAACCACTGGTTATCAAAGTGGAGAAATAGGTTTCACAGGCGCGACCAGCCAGTTAGTGGCGACATAGACCCGTCCGGTGAGGGGATCAAATAGAAGAAAGCACGTTGACCGATGCCCCGACCGCAGTGCGTGGTCGGGAAACGACGGACCAGATACTACGTCCGCCAATGGTCGTAGCGTGGAAAGAGAGTATAGCCGTGACGCAGAACGTTGTGCCCAAAGGTTCAGGCCCCGCCCCCGCTGCCGACGCTGGTTGGCCTGTGTCCGGCCGCTCCCTGTTGATCGCCGGCCTGCTCATCATCCTGGCAGCGATTCTCGCTGGTGGTTGGCTGGTGCCGGTCGTGCTCGCGGGCGGCAGTCAACTCTCAGAAACCAGGGTGGCGCGCAACGAGAATGCGCGCACCGTCGCCGAGTTCTTAACCCGCGATGCGGGTGATCTGGGCCTGGATATGGGAGAAGTCGTTGCGCTGTACGCCACACCACAGTATTTCAGGATCGCGGACAAGGCTAGTGATGCGGCGCTCTATGCGCCTGACCAGTTTCTGGTCTTCTTCATCAGCGAAGACATCCATCACGGGGAGTTGCCGCTTGCGGCGCCCGAGGCGCGTCTGCGGCTGGGGGCGGGACGGGAATACAGCGCTCATGGCGGAACCCAGGTCATCTCGGATGCAGAACACCATCGCACCAGCGTCGCGCGGTTCCCGCTGACGGATGCCGAAGGGCGCAGCCTTCTGGCGGGCGCCGCCGCGATTGACCTTGTATTGCGCAATCCCGAATCGCGCAGGTCAACCGCCACCACCACCGTTCGCTGGGATCTGCCAATCGAGTATCCAGACAGCCTGCAAGGCGGCAAAACGCTTACCGCGGGGACGCTGCTGGCGCTGGTAGCCGGGTTGCTGGCGGCGTTGTCGCCATGTCTGGCGCAGCTGACCGCGTGTTATCTCACGACGCTTGCCGGCGTCGGCGCGCGGCAGGCAGGGGACAGTCCCGTGGCGGTGCGCGGACGCGTGTTGCGCACAGCCGTTCTCTTCGTAGTTGGCTTCACGGCCGTATACACCCTGGCGGGGGCGACGGCTGGGTTTGCCGGGCAAGCCATTCAGAGTTCGGGTCTGATTGTGAGGTGGAGCGGCCCGCTTGGGGTCGTATCGGGTGTGCTGCTCGTCGGTATGGGATTGTGGGTCGCCATCAACGCCCGTGCGCCGTTGGTCTGTCGCCTGCCGATGCCGACTTTCATGCGCCTGAGCCAGAAAGGCGGCGTGTTGGGGCCCATGATCATGGGCAGTGCCTTTGCGCTGGGCTGCGCCACGTGCTTCAGCGGCGCGTTGTTCGCCGCATTGTTGCTCTACCTTGGGACGACGGCGACCGCCCTGCAAGGCGCGACGATTCTCTTCATCTTCTCGCTGGGCATTGGCGTCCCGTATCTGCTGGCCGCCGCGTCCCTCAGCCGGGCACTGCCCGTGCTTGACCGGCTGGGGAAAATGACGCCGCTGGTTGGACTGGTTTCCGGCTTGGTCATCATCGGCTTCGGCTTGCTCATGCTGACCGGCAATTTCCATGCCGTCAGCGACGAAGTCTATGTGTGGCTGCGCTGGATGCGGCTGTTGGGCTAACACGGATGAAGAAACACGGGCTCTCGCTGATCGTTCTGCTGTTTAGCGCATGGTTCGCTGCCGCCTGCGGGGAAGCCCCCGCGCCGGCGACATCGCCGAGCGGTTATGCGCACCCCGAGGTGCTGGTTGACCCGGCGTGGGTTGCGGCTCACCTGAAGGATCCTGCGTTGCGGCTGATCGACGTGAGCAGCAAGCGGGATGTGTATAACCAGGGGCACTTGCCGGGCGCGACGTACATGAACGTCACGAGCGAGCTGACGAATCCCCAGGACCCCGTCAAGAGCACGGTGTTGTCACAGAGCCAGTTGGAAGGACTGCTGGGGCGTATCGGCATTCGCCCCGACAGCCTGATCGTGCTGTATGACGACATGAACAGCCTGTATGCCGCGCGCGCATTCTGGGTGCTGCGCTACTATGGGCATGAGAAAGTCGCCATCCTGAACGGCGGCAGCCAGCGTTGGACGGGCGAAGCGCGGGAGCTGAGCAGGGAGGCGCCCACGCCGCTGCCGGCGGAGTACAAGGCGAAGGCGCCGGCGGCCGGCTTCCGCGTCACGGCCGACCAGGTTCGTGCTTCACGCGACCAAACCAATACGACCCTCATCGACGCTCGTTCGGCGAAGGAATACAGCGGCGATGACGTGCGTGCCGCCCGGGGCGGGCACATCCCTGGGGCGGTTAATGTCGAGTGGAGCAAGACGATCGCGCCGGACGGCACGTTTCGCCCGGCCGACGAACTAGCTCGACTGTACCAGCGCTCGGGAAGTGCCGGCGACCGGCCGGTTATCGCATACTGCCAGACCGGCGTGCGCAGCGCCCACACATGGTTTGTGCTTCGGTATCTGCTGGGATACCCGAACGTCACGCTCTACGATGCCTCGTGGGCGGAGTGGGGCAACCGGTCGGATCTGCCCGTGGAATCGGGTGTGACGCCCGCTGCGGGTATGCCAACGGCAACACCGAAACCGACGGCTGAGCCTGATCCTTGCGAGTGATATCACAATAGCAACGACGGAGTCGATAGCATGATTAAGAGAAAATGGCTGATACTATTGGCGCTGGCGGGGATTGCTCTGTCGCTGACCATGACCCCCGAGGTCAGCTCGGCGGGGCCGGGCGTCACACGCGACTTGCTCATTTCGGCCAAGGCGTTCGAGTACACCCCCGGCACCATTCGCGTCAACCAGGGCGACACGATCAAAGTCACGCTGGTTGCCGAGGACGTCAGTCACGGATTTTATGTCGATGGATATGACGTCAACATTATTGCCCGACCCAGGGAAAACGCGAGCATCGAGTTTGTCGCCGACAAGGCGGGCAAGTATCGCTTTCGCTGCTCGGAAACCTGCGGTACCATGCATCCGTTCATGATCGGCGAGTTGATTGTGGAACCCAATAATCCCCTGTGGAGCTCGTTCGCGCTGGTTGGTGTGACGACATTGGGTATGGTGCTATTCCTGGGTCTGCGAAAGGAGCAATAACATGAGCGCCAGTACCGTTGGCGGATGGCGTTTCGACCTGACGCGCATCGCCTTCATCAAACGCCTGCTGAAACATCGCGGCTTTCAGACTTTACTGATCCTGCCGAACCTCTTCGCATTTGTGCTCGTCATCCTGACGGGACTGATTGGCACTCCGGTGGGCAATCGCAACTTTTCGATCATCTTCACCTGGATCGTATGGTGGGCGCTCCTGATCGTCCTGCTGATTCCATTTGGAGCGCGCATCTGGTGCACGATGTGCCCGATTCCCGCACCCGGCGAGTGGATTGACCATATCGCGGTCATCACCAAAGGCAAGGAGCAGCGCCTGTCGGTCGCCACGAAAGGGTGGCCCAAGCGCTTCAAGAACATCTGGCTGCAAAATGGTGCGTTCCTGAGCGTGGCCCTGTTCAGCGCCATTATTCTGACGCGACCACTGGCGACCGGCCTGGTGCTCCTGGCCTTCATTCTGCTGGCCATTTCGCTGTCCATAAAATACGGCAAGCGCGTCTTCTGCCGGTATGTCTGCCCGGTGGGCGGCTTCATCGGCTTGTACTCGATGTTTGCTCCGGTTGAGGTGCGCGTCAAGGATCCGGAAGTGTGCCGCGGCCATGGCGCGAAAGAGTGTATCCAGGGCAGCGAAAATGGCTATGGGTGCCCCTGGATGGAGTATCCGGGCAATATGGTGCGCAATACGTACTGTGGCATGTGCACTGAATGCCTCAAGACCTGCTCGCAGGACAACATTGCGGTCAACTTGCGCCCGATTGCCGTCGACCTGTTCGTCGACAAAGGCCGCGGCCTGGATGAGGCCTACAAGGCGTTCATCATGCTGACGTGCGCCGTGGTCTATTCAGTGGTCATGCTTGGCCCGTGGGGCTGGATAAAGAATTGGGCCAACATGGCCAGTGCGCCCGAGTTTCTGGCGTACGCGAGCATGTTCCTGGCTGCAAACCTGCTGGTCGTTCCCGGCCTGTACTTCCTCGCGGCCTGGGTCGGCAAGCTGTGGGCCGAACGCACGCCGTCCACCGCATCGGCCGCGCCCGTGCGCGTGGTGACGCCGAAGAAATTCTGGATTGACGTGACGTATGCGCTGGTGCCGATGGGGCTGGCGGGCTGGATCGCCTTCAGCCTGTCGTTTGTGTTCGTCAATGTGTCCTATGCGATCCCGCTGATCTCCGATCCGTTCGGCTGGGGCTGGAACCTGCTTGGCACCGTCGACTATCACTGGACGCCCTACTTCCCGGCGGTCGTCGGCTATCTGCAGGTTCCGATTCTGCTGGCCGGCCTGGCGTTCTCGATCTTCACAGCTTATCAGATTGCACAGCAGCATTTCGGTGCACGAGCGCGCGCGCTGCGCAGTGTGATCCCCATCTCGCTTTTCCTGACCGCGTTCACGTCGCTTTTCGTGTACCTGTATATGTAGGAGGCCAGCCATGAAGAAACTAGAAGTCATCAGCGTCGCAGCGGTACTGGCGATCATTATCGCCGTTCCGCTGCTGATTGTGGCATATCAGTACGTGTATGCTCCGGCGCAGGACCCGCAGGCGATCACGCTCATCATGCGAACGCCGGAGAACGGCAACGTGACGCCGCTGGTGATCCGCGTGAAGAAAGGGCAGCCCGTCACCCTGCATGTGACCAGCCACGATGTTACGCACGGCCTGATGATCGCGGAACTGGGTGTGGACGCCGGTGTCATTCATGCTGGCAAGTGGACCACCGTGCAATTTACGCCGGAGGAAGTCGGCGAGTTCTCGTACACCTGCAACATTCGTTGCAGCCCATTGCATCCAAAAGCGCGAGGCATGATTATCGTCGAGGAGTAATCTCCCCCATCCGTTTCCCGTTCAACTGCCAGTTGTACCTGAAGTAGCGCAGACGCACCTGCGGCCGGTGGCGGGCGAGATATGCCTGGTCGTCGACCGGCAAATAACGTTCGATGTAGCCCAGCAGCGAATCCGCCGCGCGCTCAAAATCGCCGCGGTACCATTGGAAGATCTGTGATAGCCATACGGTATGCGTTTCGCGCTCGACGCGGACGCCGTCCGCGCTTCGGATGAACTGCCCCGCCGCCATGTCAAGCTCGGCGTCAATGCGCTCCGCGGCGTAGAGGCCGCGCTTGAGCGGCGGGCAACTGTTCGAGGCGCAGACCAGCGCGAAATGCACGCGCGGCTCGCGCAGCTCCCCGCGGAGGATACGGTTCTCGATCGTCGTGAGGCTGAACGGGCGCCCGCCGACCCGGTATCGCTTCAGATAGAAAAAGCGCAGCAGACCAAACCACCCATCCCCCATCACGCCGCGATAGTGCGCGTTGGTTTTCAACTCGTCGAGCACCCCCGCGATGACGAGGCAGTTATACGCGTTGATCCAGAACGCGAGCCGCTCCTCGCGTGCATCTAGCGTGCCGAGGTTGAATGTCTCCAGCTCGCGCGCACAGCTCTGTGCGCTGCCATCCGCCAGCAGGGCCGCGTAATCAACCTGGCCGTGCTCATCGACAAAGCGGCTCAGCACCCGATCCAGTTGTGGCGCACCGTGCAGCCAGCTCATGGTCTTGAAGCTCCAGCCGGTCCCTCGCTGACGGCGGCGCGAATTTTCTCGCGCAACGCCTCGACGGTCGGCGCCCCGCGGAAGCCCTGCGGCGTGAGGTAGACCCGGCAGCCGAGTGCATACTGCTCGCGCCGCTCGGGCCATAGCTCCTGGCCGTTCAAGCGGAACGACGGGGAACCCAGGAACTGGAGTCGCTCGGCTTCGTCGTCACCGTGCACGTTGACCATTCGAACGTCAGTCTCCATGCCCTCGGCGGCAAGCGCCGTCTGCAAGTGCGCTAGCCCCGTCTCCCAGGATGGGCAACCGTCAAAATACAGCAGATCGATTTTCATGTCTCCGCCTCCTGATTGTTGGCTGCTTCTGCTCCGACAGCGCAGCTGCGACTGTCATGAACGCTGCAGGCCCCGGCCTCGCTCCGCAAGCCATTGCGCACGCGCTCGATCAGTCCCGTCTGTCGAATTCCGAGGCGCCTCAGAACGTCGCCTGGCCACGGCTCGACCAGCGTAGTCCCGTCCGGGAAGACGACGGTGGGCACGGATTGATAGCCGCGCGCCAGCTTCGCCAATTCCACGCGGTAGCGCGGATCGCCCAGCATCACGTCGCGCCATTCGTGCGCTATCTGATGGTGTTTCAACGCTAAAGCCAATGCGCGAGACTGCGGGCAGGCGTCGTGGCCGTATACGATTAGCTGGGCTGCAGGTTTTGTGTTATCCATAGGGCAATAGTCCGGAAGGTTCCTCTCGCAGTTACCGTACAGAGGCCGTTGGCTAAATTAAGAAACCGGGGACGCCGCGCCCCCGGCTCCATCGCCGTCCCGTGGCCGGCATGGCCGGTCAATGGGCTGCCGCGATCTGGTGGTTCAACAGGCCGAGCACGGCGCCCCACATGAGGTGCCCGAGGAAGAAGACTGCTGCGTTGAGCTTGAGCATGACCGGATCGGCCAGCGGCGCGACGATGAACCACATCAGCGCGAAAATGACCGCGCCGTACACCATGCCCGCCGTGATTTGCCCGCCGCGCGCGCGCGCGCGCGGCGCGATGAAAAACGTGAAGATGAGGCCGAAGATGACCGAGTTCATCATATGTCCCATCAGCCCGGCCACCACCGCGACCAGATCGAACGGGACCGGCACGGCGACGCCTTGCAGGTTGCGCACGACGGTGGCTGCGATGAAGACGACCGGCGCCCAGAAGCCCGCGCCGACGACGGCCTCGATCATCATCTCCCACATGCCCATGACGAGGCTCGCGCCGAGCCCCGGCACGAGCCATTTGGCCGAGACGACAGACCGTGTGGCGTTGAGTGTTGTGCTTGTCACTGGATGTTCCTCCGCAGATTGAAGATGCTGTTCATGCTGAAATAAGCGTGAATGAGGACGGAGACGCGTCGCTGGTGGCGCCACCACTGGCTTGTCACTGCCCGTCCGCTTCACTTCTTCAGATGCGGGGGCCAGGGGATTTCTTACTCATGACACAAAACTGCGCCGGCGGCTGCCGGCGCACTGGCCGTTACATTTCGGTGACGGTACCGCCGGCAGGTGCTTCCTCCAGCAGCGTCAGCGCCGCCCGGAGCACCGCGCGCTGCCCAGCCACATCATGTGGAGCACCCAGCGTCTGGCCCAGCACGTTTGGTGTCAACAGCAGGCGCGGCACGCGCATGGCTGTCAGGCGGACGCGGAAGGCTCGTAGGCCGGCGATGACGGTTGGAATGCCCGCCGCCTCGAAGACCCGCGCTACGTGTCCCACGGACACATGGCAGACCGGTCAGGCTGGCACCAGCAGCGCGCCGTCGACGTGCTGGCGTTTGAGCAATTCGGCCCAGTGCGGCGCGGTTTCCTTCAACAGGCGGCGCTGCGCCGCCGCGCCGACAAACGAATACGCGTGCGGCAGCAGTTCGCCGATAGCGCCCTCGCGCTGCAACTCTGTCAAGTGCGCCAGCGGCAAGACCACATTCGGGTCGGCCTGCGCCGCGCGGATGTCGTAACCGCCGTGCCGTACGCGCAATAGTGCGGGCGGCGTATCGAACGGGATCTCTGTCAGCGCCGGCGCCTCGCGCAGAAACTCATCGATCCGGCGGGCCGCCTCCGCCTGCGTCATGTCTTTGACGCCGAACGGTTCCGGGTCGCGCCCGGCGACAAAGTGGCCGCTCGACGCCACCAGCGCAAGGCGCGCCTGCGCGACCGGCTTGCGCATCGGCGTGAACGGCGCGTCATCGTACGCCCAGGGCCCCGGCGCCGAGTAGCTCTGGACCTGGCCGTCGCGAATGTGGCTGCGGATGCGCGCGAAATCCCCGTCGACGAGCGCGTCGCCCAGCTTCCACAGCAATTCCTGCAGATAGGCGGTGGCAGCTTCGTCCGACAGTCCCTTAAGGAACTTGAAGTTGAGGTCGGTGCGCGAGCCATACGAAAACGAATTCTTGAATTCGCTGAATGTCTCCTGTGGAGCAAGCGAATCAGTCATGTGTTGCCTCCTGAACGATGTGCGCCTGTCCGGCTGAGCGTAGCCGGATCAGCGATGCGAGACGATCTCCCACAGGTCGGCTTCCAGGCTGCCGAACGAGCGGTTTTCGATGATCCGTCCGAGTTCCTGGCCGCCGTCCAGCAATTCCCATTTTGGCTTTGGACGGGTACTTTCCAATGCCGGCTTGCTATGAACTGGCCCCTTGGTGCTTATCACGCAAGCGGGCTCGACAAGAAAGCGGCGTTGCCCTCCCCCCGACCCCCTCCAACGAGAATTGCTGGCCGCCGTCGCAGACGATGAAGGTCGGGATGGCCTTGATGCCAAAGGCCTGCGCGCGTTCCTCGTCTTCGCGCGGATAGATTTCGAACTGCCAGCCGGGCAGGTGGTTCGCGATACGCGCCAGGCGCGGCACGTTGCGGAGGTATTGACGCGTTGGGAGCCGAAATTCTTACCTGCGCGCTGCGCCGATGGGCGGCGCTTCACCGCGGGGCGCGCGGTTGTGCACGGATAGACGCTGTTCCGAGCTAGAGCGGAAGCGGTCGATCGAGCGGGATCACGGCGAGGTGATGCTGCGGCCTGGCGCTCGCGGGCGGCTAGGGGTGCGCGGCCGGCGGCGAGCCGGCGCGCAAGACACGCATGAGCGCCTCGAACTCCTCCATGCAGTCGGGGCACATGGCCAGGTGTTTGTACACCAGCGGCAGCATGGCTGCGGCGTCCTCGCCGCGCATCACGCAATCGGCGTATTCGTCCAGCAGGCGCAAAGTCTGGTCACAGGAGTACTCGACGTCCTCCGTGCGCGCCACCATGCCGGCCAGGCGCTGCATTGCTTTCTTCGGGTCAATCATCGCCATGTGCTTTCGCAGCTTAGACGCGCCGCATCGCCCAAGCGTTACCCCTCCGCAAACGCCGACAGGACGTCGTGCGCCGTCAGATGCTCGCGTTGCAGGGCGGACTTGATCCGCCGGCGCGCGTCGTGCAGCAGTTTGTACAGCGCATTGCGGTTGGTGCCCATCCGCCACGCTACCTCTTCGAGCGGCATGCCGTGCACGTTGACGGCCATCAGGGCCGTGCGCTGCTTGTCGGTCAGTTCCTCGGCGATGATTCGCTCGACGCGCCGCACGATGTCGTTTTGCTCGACGGTGCGGGCGGGCGAGGCGGAGGAGGCCATCGGCATGCTGTCGCCCTGCACCTCCATCAGCGCATCGAGCGACGTGTCTTTCCAGCGCCGGCGGCGCAGCTCGGTCAACGCCACCCGTACGGCAATCTTGTGCGCCCAGGTTGTAAAATGGCTGCGCTGCTCGAACGAAGACAGGTTGTCCAGCACGCGCAAGAGCGTTTCCTGTACGACGTCCTCGGCGAGCTCCTCAAACTGCGGGTTGGACGGCGACACCCAGTTGGCGAGCGCATAGGGCAGGCCCGAGAGGATGATGCCGCGCAGATCGGCCAGGGCCTGCTCGCGCCGCTCGCCGGCGTCGTGCAGGTCGGCCAGCCAGCCGGTATTCGTGCGGGCCGCCGCTGCCTGAAGTTTCATCGTGCGTACATTCTAGCACGCCCCCACGGCGCGCCAAGCGACATGTGTTCGCATCGCCCGCTGGTCTCTGAGCGCCGGCTGTAAGAACCATGTGGCTGAATATATCGAGTAGGCATTTCAGAACCAGGTGGATCAAATTGCCATGACACACATGCCCGCCGTCCCGTCGCTCACGCCCGCTCAGATGGTGGAAGTCGACCGGCTGATGATCGAGCAGATCGGCATCCAACGGATGCAGATGCTGGAGAATGCCAGGCGCAGCCCCGCGGAGTTGGCGCGGCGGATGCTTGGCGGTCACGTCAATCCGCGCCGGATCGTTGTGCTAGCGGCGCCTGCGCATCGAGGTGGAGCCGCTCTTCGCCGCCGATACGGTTGTCAGGCTCGGTTGATAGGTCATGCGTTTACGGCCCGGCGCCGGCGACCGGCGGGTAGTCTGGCGTCCGGTTACACACGGCGTCGGCAGCGCCACGCGCCAACTGGTTCGCCAGCTCGAAGGCGATGCAGGACAAGCGGCTGACGGTCGCACGGTCAAGGCTGCGCGACGGCCTGGTCAATAGCTCGCGCGATAGTGGCCGCGCCAGGCCAGCCGGCGTACGATTGCGCCACGCGCCCGTGGCGGTTGAAGAGCGTGAAGCTCGGCGTGACGCGCACGCGGTATTTGGCCAGATACGGCCGCGCTTCCGGGGCATCTACGTTCACGGTGATAATGCGTACGCTTCCATCATACTGCTTCTGCAAGGCACTCACGGTGCCATCGCGCTTCAGCGCCTGGCAAGTGATTCACCAATCGGCGTGAAACCAAACCAGCACCGGCTGCCCGGCCGTGCCTTGCTCGGCGGCCTGCAAGCCCGGAATATCGGTGCCCAGAGGGTTGGCGCTAACCTGCGACCCGATCGCGCTGGTGAAACCGGCTGCCGTGTCGCTGCGGGCCGTCGACCACCAGACCACGATGGCAACAGCCGCCATGGCGACGGTGCCGAGGACGATCAGCCGCCGGCGTGATGCGGCGGGTGATGTTACGACTGCCCGGCGAGTGCGTTTTACGTTTGACATGAATTCCCTCGTGTGCGACTTTAAAGAATCGTGCGGCTTGCGTATGCCCACCGCCGCGGCCGACACGTATGAACTGGCGACGAACGGCGACGCGACTGGCGGCCAGCCAATCGCGTCGCCGCTTTGCCGCCGTAGTGCCGCCGGGTATTTGTTTACCGCGTCTGCCGACGCATATTCGTTGGTGTTGCCGCGTGTCCGGCCTGGTCGGCCGCTCGATGGCCGCATGCGCGATGCTGCTGGCACGACTCGTATTGAATTCTCACTTGAAGCATGCCGAGCGCGCTCCCCTATGTTTTTCGCCCCTCCCCGCGAAAACGGGGAGGGGTTGGGGGTGGGGTTGATGGGTACAAGCGAGTTCGCCCGGGGCGCCATCCCGCGCAAGCGTGCAGGGCGCTCATGCGATTTACGCCCAAACTGAGTAGAACGGGTTGCATGCTCACGACGACTACCCGGTAAACAAGTACGCCGCCGGATTAGCGCTTCGAGAGCCGCTTGAATGTCACGCCGGTCACCATGCCGTAGATTACATGGCCCATCAGACTCATCCACTGCGTCGTGCCGATGACGAGCACCATCTGGCTCATGCCGAGCAGCAGCGGCATCAAAACGAGAGCACCCAGCACCCACCACACCATGCCGTTCAGGACGCCGCCGACCAGGGCGGTGGTCAGTGTATTGGGCGCACGCGACGCAACCAGCCCATATACCGCGCCGATGAACGCGCTGATCAGCATGTGCACCCCGAAACCGACCACCGCGTTATCCTGATGCACGAGCATGCCGATCATCGGCAGCATGCCCATCATAGCCATCAGCATGCCAAAGACGCCGCCGCCGGCCAGTCCTGCCAGCGCACCGGCAATGATGGGATGGATGGTTATCCCTGATTTGACCTGCATTGAACTGGTAACTGCCATTCGTAGCCTCCTATATGGTGAATTAATCCTCGCTCGCCGGTATTGACGATGCCAGAAGCGTGAATCTTACGGGAAGCACAACAGGAACGTGCGATGTGAGTTCGCGTGCCCAGATTGGCTGGGATTGATGACGTACTGCATACTGCGTTGGCGCACTGCCGGCGCGCTCTGCGACTCATCGCGCAGGAGGCATCGCGCCGCTGGCTGTCGCTCGGCGCCTTGCCACGCGCCATCTATCGGCGGCTAGCCAGCGATTGTGGCGTGCGTTGTGCGTGACACTTATTCGTCTAACTGTTACAGTGCATCGGCGAGCTGATCCACAAACTCCACATAACCCGTAGCGTTACCGGACAAGGCATCACGGTGATCCGTCTCGCGAAGAGCGTTTTGGCGAATACATTGAGCAAACCATGCAGGGCGTGCGGAGCAAGACTTTCATGTGGCGAACCAAAATGTACTTCTCCCCAACAAAGGCGACATTCTCACCCTATTTTTCGTACCATCAGCCGCCGTCAGTGCAAGGAGTTGGTGTCATGCTCAGCGTTGTTGGTCTCGTGGAAGTCGCACGCTGTGTGCGACGCAGCCGTGAACGGCGCCGCCTCAACGCTGAGTCGGTTGGCAGCGCGATTATTCCTTGCGCACTATGCGAGCGGCTGGTGATTGCATGGATGAAATGCGCGCTTGGTCACGCGCGGCCCGCTCCGGCGCGGCGGCATCGCGGCCGCGTGCGCTCGCAATTGCCGGCCGTACCCGCCATAGACGAGTGCCGACCAGCGACAGCAGCCACGGCACGCGGTAGGTCAGCGCGTACAGCATCAGCAGATGAATACTGGACATCGCGACTGCAGTCGCGTTGCAGTGCAAGGATCTACGGGCCGGCGTGATCGCGACACCAATTTCGCTTGCCCCACACCGTGAGTCGGACTAGAATAGAGGCAGGAAGACGCCCGGGGGCCTGTGCATGATTCTGCCGAAACTGACCGAGTCCATAATTCGTGCCGCCGCAACGCCGCAAAGCTTCGAGCGCGGACAAGACTACTACCAGCGCGACGCGATCTCGAACCCGGCGGTGCTGGAGAGTACGCTGATGGGCGACTGCGAAGGCACGCAATCGCCCTACTACCGCGTCCGCGTGACGCTTGACTCGGCCGGTATTCGCGCCGGTCAATGCACGTGTCCTTACGAGGGCGGCGGGTTGTGCAAGCATGTTGTCGCGCTGCTGCTGACGTACGCGCATCACCCCAAACGATTCGTCGTGCGGCAGGAGCCTTCCGCCTTGTTAGCCGAGCTCGATCGGGACGCCCTCATCATTCTGTTGACGCAGTTGCTGCGCGAGCGGCCCGAGTTGTATGACGTGGTCGAAGCCGCCATTGCGAAACCGGAACCCACCGGCAAGCGCGGAAAAGCGCGACGCCAGAAAGTGGATGCCGACGTGTATCGCCGCCAGGTCATCGGCATCCTGCACAGCCTCGACGGCATGCGCGCCTCCGAAGCGTACTGGCACGTGGATGGGTTGACCGGTCAACTAGATCAGGTGCTAGAGACTGCCGTCAAGTTCCTCGATGCCGAGGATCCGGAGACAGCGCTCGAAATCCTGCTGGCGCTGGTCGAGGAAGCCGGGCGCGCCATCGAATACATCGACGACTCGGACGGCTATTTCGGCGATTTCATGAGCGGGCTGGGGCAACCGCTGGCGGAGGTCGTCTTGAGTTTAGACTTGAGCGCAGTCCAGCGCGACGCGCTCGTGCGCCGGATCGAGGCGCAGACGCGCTATCTGTCCGACTACGGCATGGATGAGGGTCTCGACCTCGCCATCCGGGCTGCACGGGCGGGATGGGACACGGAGAGCGCGCCAGCCAGCAACGACATACATCGTGGGCGGGACACGGCTGAGGAAGAAGCGGACGAAGAGGAACCGGCCTATTTCGGATCGGGCGCGAACCCGTTTGGCGATCTGACCGATGCCAAACTCAACGTCCTGAAACGCCAGGGACGCACCGCCGATTACCTCGCGCTCTGCAAGCAAACAGACCGCCACCTGCGCTACGCGCTCATGCTGTGCGATCTGGAGCGCGTGCCAGAAGCCATCACGTACGCAACCAGGCACTTCGATTCGGCGCCGGAAGCGCACGCCCTGGCGGCGCATTTGCGCGAGTTGGGACACATCGACGACGCAATCGCCATGGGCGAGCGCGGTCTGAATTTGGCCGGCGCCAAACTGCTGCTGGCGCAATGGCTCGCGCCGATTGAGGAAGCGCAGGGACGCACGCAACCTGCGCTGCGGGCGTGGCAGGCGGCGTTCGCCGAACACCCCACGCTGACCGCGTATGAGACGTTGAAACGACTGGCGGGAACGTCGTGGCGGAAACTGCAACCGCAGGTCATGCAGGCGCTGCGGATGACAGGCACCGCGTTGACGCTAGCTCAGGTCTTGCTGGTGGAGGAAGCGTGGGACGAAGCAATCACGGTAGCGGAACGGCGCGACGCATGGTACGATGTGATTGAAACCGTCGCCGATGGGGTCATCGGCCACCGCGCCGAATGGGTCGCGCAGATGAGCATCAAGCAAGCCGAGCGCTTGATGGAAAGGGCGGATAGCAGCAAGTATGTCTATGCAGCCAACTGGCTGACGAGGGCGAAAGACGCCTACACACGGCTTGACCAGGCTTCGGAATGGCAGGCTTATCTGGAGAAGGTGAAGCAGACGTACAAGCGGCGCCCGGCGCTGCAAGCGCAACTGCGCCGGCTATAGCACGCGGTGTATTGGTGTGGAATCGGACACTGAACTCAAAGTCTTCATCTCACTGCACGATCCGACCTGCGACGAGTGCGGCGCCACACTGCCTCGCGGCGGCTGGATCATGCCGGTCGGGAACAATCGCGCACTGTGCTTGAGTTGCGCCGATCTCGACCACCTCCTCTTCCTGGCGGCGGGCGATGCCGCGCTCACGCGCCGGGCGCGCAAGCACTCGGCGCTGTCGGCGGTCGTCCTGAAGTGGAGCCGCGCCCGCAAACGCTACGAACGGCAGGGCCTGCTGATCGAGCCGCAGGCGCTGGAGCAAGCCGAGCGCGAGTGCCTGGCGGACGCCGACGCCCGGGCGCTCCGCCAGGAGCGCGAGGCGGTGCGCCGCGCGGCACTCGACCAGGCATTCGTGGAGCGCTTTGCCGCGCGCGTGCGCGAACTATTTCCGCGCTGTCCACCCGGGCGGGAAACCATCATCGCCGAGCATGCGTGCCTCAAGTACAGCGGGCGCGTCGGTCGCACGGCCGCGGCGAAGGAGTTGGACGAAACAGCGGTGCGCCTGGCAGTGATCGCGCACATCCGCCACAGTGAGACCGAGTACGGGCGCCTGCTGGGACAAGGGCGCGAGCGGACGGAGGCGCGCGCGGCTGTTGAGAGCGAGGTTGCCCGGGTGCTGGCACACTGGGAAGCGGGCTAGGCGAATCGCACGGGCATGTCCGCCAAGTTGCCGCAACACCTTGCACTTCACGATCCTGATTGGTCCTGCGAAGGACCCGCTCCCGTGCAAAACGACTCATCGTCTGCGCGCACCCAATAAATAAGAACCTCTGCTTCCACATCGGAAGCAGAGGTTCTTTTCGTGGTGCCTAACTGCGAGTACTACGGTTCGCGCACGTACGGCGGTTTGTACGGATTCGCGACGTTGTGCGCTTTGTCCGGGGCGTAGTCGCGCCCGGCGCCGTGGCACAACGTGCACGTCTCGACCTCGTCGCCGCTCCAGGGATCGGCCGGCGTCGGATCATCCGTGTTGAACTTGGCGTGCGTGCGCGCTTTGTCGCTGTCATGACACGCCAGGCAGGCCAGGCGCGAGGGGTTCTGCTTCCACGCCGCGCTGCCCTTCGGGTCATGGCACTTCGTGCAGTTGCGCACATCCTGCGGGAAGATCACCTCGTTGAACGCATTGGGATTCCCCGCGTAGATACCCTCGGGGTAATCCAGGTAGCGGCCGAAGTGAACGGCGTGCAGGCGCTTGGCCAGCGGCATGGCGCCGTAGCCGCTCCAGCCGGAGGTCGACGTTCCGCCGAGGCGGGAGAAGTTGTCGCCGGTGCCCATGCGGGCGTAGTCGTGGCATGCCTTGCAGTAGTCGGTGTCGAACGGCTCCGGGTGCTGCGGACCCGCATCCAGGTGGAAGATCGTCTTGCCGTGGCAGTCGGCGCAGTTCGTCGCCACCTTGGGCTCCACCGTTGCCGTGCCGACCTGGAAGGTCATGAAACCGATGGCCGGCGCCGTGACGTTCGGCTGCTTGCCCGCTACCGGCTGGATCCACGAGTAAATCATGTACGTGCCGGGCTTGAGCCCCGCCACGTCGTCAAGCGGGTACGTGATGTTGCCCGCGCTGCGCGTCACGGTCGGGTCCGCGTAGTCGAGCGGGTCGGTCAGTGCGCGCAGATCGTTGATGGCGTAGCTGCCCTGCGCGACGATGACGAACGGTTCCACCATCGTGCCGGCGGTCGTGCCGCCGCGGGCCAGCGGGAGCGGGCCTGGCTTCCAGCCCATGATCTTGGTGACCGGGCTGTCGTAAATCTCGAAGCGCGACTTCGCGCCCTGCAAATTGCTGCGGAGCGACACGGTGCCAGCGGTGGCGTTGGATGTGACGGTCACGTCCTTGAGGACGCCCTTCAGCCAGTCGCGCACCTGGTCGGGAGTCTGCGGTCCGGCGGGAGCCGCCAGCACTTGCGGTGCGTTGCCGTTGACGGCGATCTTGAACGTATCGCCGGCGTTGAACGTCCAGACCTTGGTCGGCGTGCCGGCCGCGGCGATCGAGCTACTCGCCGAGGCGCGCAGCTTGTCGGCGCCGTTCTTGGCCGCCATCGTCAGCACCGGCATCGACTCGTAGCGCGGGCCATACACGAAGAGGCCGGCGGTCGCGAAGTTCGCATTGTCGACTTTGGCGTGGTCGATCGGGTTGCCCTTGTCGTCCTTGATGACCAGCGTGACGACCGGCTTGTCGCCCTTGGCGTAGAACTTGCCGTTGGCGGGCGCCGTCATCGTGATGGCGACCGTGTTCACGATCTGGGTGATCTTGTGTGCTTCGGTTACGCTCTTGCCAGCGCCGCTGTCCGCGGCCGGATGGCATGTCGTACAGGCTGCGTCGTTGGCCTGGGCGCCGCCCTTATGCGCCTCAAAGCCCTTCGGCATAGACGCCGTCGCGCCGAACCAGGTCGCGTCGTGACAGGAACCGCACGCCTGGCGCGTCGGCACGGTCTTGTAGCGGTCGTCGAGATGGCAGGTCGCGCAGTCCTTCACGTTGGACGGGAAGACAACGCCGGTGTAAGCCTTGAAATTGCCCGTGACCGGGTCGATGTTGAATGGGTTCTTCAGTTCCTCGCCCATGTGGACGCCATGCGCGCGGCGCATGATCGAGTCGGGCGTGCGGAGGGTGGCGTCGGTCGAGGCCGGCGTATTGATGTCACCTGTGTAGGCCGCGTAGCCGTCATTATTGTGGCAGGCCTTGCATGTGCGCACCGGGTCCGAGTCAATCGACCAGCTGCCCACGGGGCTGCGGCCCGGATCGATGTGGTGCATGTAGAACTTGCCACTGTCCGCGCCCTTGTGGCACGACTGGCACTTGGTGCCATCCGTGATCTGCTTTTCCACGGTGGCGGTGCCGATCTGCACCTCGACGAGCGGCATTTGCTGCTGCAACCCGTTGTCCTTCAGCACGGCCCAGACGGTCACGATGTACGTGCCCGGCTCTTCGTCGGTGACCGACTTGAGCGCATACGTCACGACGTTGCCGTCGACCTTGGCGTCGGGGTTCTTCAGCAGGTCAATATAATGGTGCGGCGTCTTGGTGCGGTCCGTGTCGGCATTCAGCAGTTTGACCGCGGTCTTGGTCTTCAGCGGATCCTGCGGGCCGGCTATGTACAGGTTCATCGTCGCGAAATCGTCTTTGGTTCGCGCGGCGCCGAAGCTATCTTTGAGGGTGACGGTGACGACGGGCTTGTCGCCGGCGACGAAATGGGTGCCGTTTGTCGGTTTGGAAACCGCGATGGCGACGGCCACGCCGCGCTCAGTTCCTGCTGGGAGCGGGCCTTGCGGGCCGGTGGCGCCGGCGGGACCCGCTGGACCAGCCGGACCGGCGGGGCCTGCCGGACCGGCTGAACCGGCGGGACCCGGTGCGGGCTGGCAGGCGATCAGTACCAGGAGAGCAAACGCAACGAGGGCGGCAAGCCGCAGAACTCTGTATCCCTTCATCAATAAGGCTCCTGAGATGGTGATGGCGTTGGGTATCCGATAGGCAGTGCTCTACCTTCTGCCCAAACGCAGACGTCGGGCGCAGCCGTAGCGCCCCGCGCCATGCACCGTCGTCAGTGCCGCTGCTGGTTGCCATCATCAGCAACCGGACCGCCATTGCAGATCAAGCGATCGTGCCCCCAGCTCCGTCGTTCAGCCAGGAGAGGTCGTACAGAACTACCGTATTATGACAAAATCGGAAGCCGTTGTCAACGTCGGAATGTGGAATTGGGTATATGCGGATAAGCGCAAGGCGTTGGAGGGCAAGAAATCAGCCGCGACCCAACAACCCGTCATTCCGACACGTCATTGTCCACGGGCTTCGTGCCGGTATGTCCATAGCCGGATGCGGCCAGCAGCGTGCTGATGTATACTGGTGCTGTCGAAAAGCGCCTCGCTGACAAGATCGTGGCGCTGCGATGAGCACATCGGGCGCACGGAAATGACAAAGCAACGCGATGCCGTGCCTTCCGTGAGTTTGGGGGCGTTCTGAATCGGTCCACGGCCATCCGCGCGCACGCGGCGACGGCCGCCGGACGGTTGCCGTGGAACCGTATGCACAGATCGCCATTGCGTAACGACTGGAGTCAATCATGAGCGATATCGAAGTCCAGATCGCGCGCCGCCGGCAGCGCGCGCTGGAGGAAATCAAGCGTGTCACCAATCGCGGCACGCACCCCTTGTTCAGCACGTTCGACGTGCAATCCGTGTCGGGGCGCGACTACGCCGTGACCATCCGGTCGTTGACCGAGCGCCGCAATTCGTGCACTTGTCCGGACTATCAGACCAATCTGATCGGCACGTGCAAACACATTGAGGGCGTGCTGGCCCACCTGCGCAAGCGTCACGCCAGGCAGCTTGATGAGCTGGCCGCGCAGAAGCCGCACACCACCGAGGTCTTCCTGCACTATGACGAAGATATCAAAGTGCACGTTTCACTACCGCTGCCGCGCTCGGCTGCGCTGCGCGATCTGCTCAAGCGCTATTTCGACTCCGCCGGTCAGTTGCAGGGGCAGGCGCTTCAGATGCTTCCCGCATTGCTCGACGAGTTGAACGCGCTCCCCGCGCGAATGAAACCGTTGCTGCTGGTCGATCAGTCGGTGCGCGCGCATCTCGCGCTGCTGCAAGACCAGGCCGAAGTGGACAGGCAGAAAGAGTGGTTCCTGGAACAGGTGGCGCACGGCAATCGCTCGCTCACCGTCCTCAACTCGCCGCTCTATCCTTACCAGGAGCGCGGCGCGCTGCATCTGGCGTTTGGCGGGCGGACGCTGCTGGCCGACGACATGGGGCTCGGCAAGACGGTGCAAGCCATCGCCGCCAGCGCCTTGCTGCAGCAGTTGCGCGACATCCGCCGCGTGCTCATTGTCACGCCGGCCTCGCTCAAGCACCAGTGGGCGCGCGAAATTCGCCGCTTCAGCGCGCTACCTGCAACGGTGGTGCAGGGCGGACTGGCCCTGCGGCGCGCCCAGTACGGCGCCGACAGCTTCTTTACGATCATCAACTATGAGCTTGTGCGGCGCGATCTGGCCGAACTCGAACGGCTGGGCCCCGATCTCATTATTCTCGACGAGGCGCAGCGCATCAAGAACTGGCGCACCAAAACAGCCGATGCCGTCAAGCGGCTGCGCAGCCGATACGCGTTTGTGCTGACCGGTACGCCGCTGGAGAACCGCCTGGACGAGCTGTACAGCATCTTCCAGTTCATTAACCCACGTATCCTCGGCCCACTCTGGCACTTCAATGATCGCTTCTTCGAGCTCGAGGAACGCGACGACCATTCGTACAAAGTACTGGGCTACAAGAACCTCGACGAACTGCGCGGCACGATCGCTCCATACGTCCTCCGCCGCACGCGCGACGAGGTGCTGCGCGACCTGCCGCCGCGCGTGGACAACAACTACTTCGTCGAAATGACGCCGCCGCAACTGCAGGCCTATGACGGCTTCAAAGAGACGTTGGCCAAGCTGTTATCCATGTCGAAGCGACGCCCGCTCACGCCCAAAGAGCAGGTCTTGCTGCTGCGCGCGCTGATCAAGATGCGGCTGATCTGCAACGCCCTTGCGCTGCACGACAAGACCATCCCCGCCGCCGACCGCGAAAAGACCGCGCCCAAGCTGCGCGAACTGCATCACATCCTCGAGGAGCAGATCGCGAGCAACGGCCACAAAGCCATTGTGTTCAGCCAGTGGGAAGGGATGCTCGACCTCACCCGCCCAATCATGACCCGGCTCGGGCTGGGCCATGTGAAACTGGCCGGCTCGGTGCCAACCGCCAAACGCGGGCCGATTGTCGACCGCTTCCTGAATGATAAGGCCTGCAAAGTCTTTTTGTCCACCGACGCGGGCGGCGTGGGGCTGAACCTGCAGGCGGCGGATCTGGTCATCAATCTTGATCTGCCGTGGAATCCAGCCGTGCTCGAGCAGCGCATCGGGCGCGCGCACCGCCACGGCCAACTGAACACGGTGCACGTCGTCAATCTGATCGCGCAGGGCACCATCGAAGAGCGTATGCTCGACACCCTGGCAGCCAAGCGCAACGTCTTTGGCAGTGTGTTTGGCACGGCCGATGCCCCGAACGCGATCTCGTTCCGCGATGCGGGCCAGGGCCTGCTCAAACGGCTGGACAGCATGCTGGACTCGGAGTCTAAACCGGCCGACGAGCCGGAGCCAGTAGACGAAGAGCGCCACGCTGCTGCGGCCGCAACCGCTGAAGTCGCACGCGACGTGCCAGCCCATGCCACGCCATCGTTCGACGTCGGGCTGCCCGGTCGCCGCAGCCTCCCGCCGGCGCCCGCCGCCGCACCGGCGTCTCCGACCGTTGCGGGCTTCGCCGCCGCGCTGGTGGCGCGTTATCCCGGACGCATCCTTCTCGTGCGGCACGCACCGGTCAGCGGCAGCGTGCTCGTCGTGGTGGATCGTGAGCCGGCCGAATTCCGGCGCACCGTCGAGGCGTTTGCCGGCGAGTATTTCGCGCCGTCCGCGCCTCTGATCCATTTGATGGAGCAGGAAGGCTATCGCGCGTTCGCCGCGTTCGCGCCGCCGGACGCGCTCAACGCGGCGTCCGGGGCAGACGTCTGGCGCGCACCGGCATTGCCCCCGTTGGCCGACAGCCGTGCGCAGTCCGAGCAGCAGGTAGCCAGGGCGCGCCAGGCTTTTGACTTTGCCGCCAAGCGCTTGCACCTGGCGGAGGTCGTATTGCGTGGCGGCTTTCCGGAGGAGGCCGTGCGTCCCATACGCGATGCGCTTGGATGGGCGCTGTCGGCGCATCTGCTGTTGGCTTCGGCGCGCGAGAGCGCCGACGGGTCGCCGACGGCGGGCCGTGTTGAGCCATCGGCCGATCTGCCGACGGCGCGCGTCGTCCAAGCCGCGTTGGTGGAACCAGGCTATATCACAGACGACCTGGCGGCGCGTCTTGCGCGAGCGCGCGAGTTGACCGAGCCAACCGCAGCCGGCGAGAGCGCTCCCCTTTCGGTGCGCAGCGCCGAATCGCTGCTCGTCGGCGTAAACCAACTCATCGACGCAGGCCGGCAGCGCGTGGTATCACAGAGCCTGTAGGCGCTGACCCATGGCCGCAGACCTCCTCCTCGCGCCCGCCATCGGCGGCAAGACGGCCTATGCGATTGCCCGCATTCACGCCGTGCGCCGCGCCGAACCGCTTGCAGCGATCTGGGTCATCCTGCCCAGCAACGTGCAGGTCGCCGCCTTTCGCCGGCGGCTGGCGGCCGAGCCGGTGATGCCCGCTCCCGCGCATCTCGGCGGCGCGCTGGGCGTGCGGCTGGGCACGTTCTACGCGGTCTATGCCGAACTGCTGGCCGAGGCGGGAACGCTGGTGGCATGTCTGGACGAGCCGGTGCTCTATCGCCTGCTGCGCGATGTGGTGGCCGATCTGCATGCGCGCGGCGAACTGGAGTTCTTTGCCCGCGTGCGCGACAAGCCTGGCTTTATCCGCCTGCTGCATGCCACGATTCAGGAGTTGAAGCGCGCGCGCCTGGCCCCCGAAACGTTCGCCAGCAAGGTACAGGGCCGGGAAGCGCGTCTGGGCGAACTCGCGCGGATTTATGCCGGCTACCAGGCGCGCTTGCTGGCTTCCGATTGGGTCGATGACGAGGGCCGCGGCTGGCTGGCGGCGCTTGCTCTGCAGCGCGACCCGCTGCTGGCCCGCTCCTGGCGGCTGCTCGTGGTCGACGGGTTCGACGAATTCAACTCCACGCAGCTTGAGGTCATGCGCTTGCTCGCGTCATCCGTGCCCGAAACGCTGATCACCATGACCGGCGCCGATCGTGAGCGCCTGGCGCACCGCCGTTTCGCGCGCGCCCGCCGCCAACTGGAGGCAACGCTCGACCTCCGGCGCGTGCCGGACAGCCGGGCGGTCACCCCCGCCGCGACACCGGAGCTGGCGCGGCTGGAAGCAGCGCTATTCGAACGGCCGTCCGACGTGGTAGTCGCAAGCGCGGGTGCGCCGCATCAGCCGCCCGCGATCGAGTTCGTGCGCGCGGCCACCCGCGCCACGGAGACGCGCGCCGCGTTACGCTGGATCAAAGCGCGCATCGTGCGCGACGGCTGCGCCCCGCGCGAAACGGCGCTGCTGGCGCGCGACGGCACCCCGTATCGCGCACTGATCGAGGAGACGGCCGGCGAATTCGGTCTGCCGGTGCGGTTCATGGATAGCGCCGACCTGATCGCGAATCCGGCGATCGCGGCGCTGATCGGCCTGCTCGCGCTGCCGCTGGAGGATTACCCCCACCGCGCCGTGGTCGACGCGTGGCGCAGCCCCTATTTCGACTGGAGCGCACAGGGTATTGTGACGGGCGACGCGGAGCGACTGGATGCCGTGGCGCGCCGGGGTCAGGTCAGCGCCGGCCGGGCGCAGTGGCAGGACACGCTGGCGCGTCTCGCGCAGGCGCCGCCGGATGACGACGGGCGCGAGGACGATGAGGCTCCGCTGGCCGCGCCGGCCGGTGCGGCGGCGGCGGCCCTGCGGCGCACATTCGACGCCTTCTGCGCGCGGCTGGAGACGCCGGGGCCGGCCGCCACCTTCCGCGACCACGCGGCGTGGATCGAGGCGCTGATCGGCCCCGACCCCGATCTGCCCACCGCGGCCGGCACCGACCCGGGCCTGCAAGTCGTCGCGCGTGCGCGAGCGGCTGCGGCGACCGCCGAGCGCGACGTAGCCGCCCTGCGCGCGTTCAAAGACGTGCTGCGCGCACTGGTGCTGGGCCAGTCGGTGCAGAGCGCCGGGCAGCGACCGGTCGCCTACGCCGAGTTCTGGACGGAGTTGCGCGGCGCGGTCGAGGCCGCCACGGTTCACACGCCTCCGCCGCCCGGGCACGATCATGTGGTCGTCACATCGGCGCTCGGCGCGCGCGGACTGTCGTTTCGAGCGGTCGCGTTGCTCGGCATGGCCGAGGGCGAGTTCCCGCGCGCGTCCGTCGAAGATCCGCTGCTGACCGACGCCGACCGCGCATGGCTCGGACTGGCGCCGCGCCTTTCGGGCGATGAGGTCACGATCTTCTACGAAGCCGTGACACGTGCGCGCGAGCATCTGCTGCTCACGCGCCCCGATCTGGCCGACGACGGCCAGCCATGGGAACCGTCGCCGTACTGGCTGCATGTGCGCGAGCGGATCGCCCCGCACGCGCCGGAGACGCGGGCGACGGACAGCGTGCCGCTCGACGATTGCGCTTCCGTGGCGGAATGGGTTAGCCAGGCCGCCGCGGCCGAATGGGCGCCGCCGACCGCCGGCGTCAAGGATTGGGCTGCGGACGTGCCGTCCCGCCTGCAAGCCGCCGCACACGGCGCCGCGGTGCTGGCGGCGCGGCTTTCAACCGGTGCGCTCAGCCCGTTCGACGGCGACCTGTCGACCCTGCATAAGCGGCTCGCGGCGGACTATCCGCCCACCCGCGCATGGAGCGCCAGCCGCCTCGAGACATACGGCGCCTGCGGCTACAGCTTTTTCGCAGCCCACGCACTGGAACTGGAGCCGCGCCCGGCGCCCGAGGCCGGCTACGACGCGCGCCAGTTCGGTTCCATGCTGCACGCCGTGCTCGAACAGTTGTATCAATCCAGCGGCGACGCGGCCGATGTCGAGGCACTGCTGGCGGCCCTGCCGGCTGTGGCGCGCGCCGTGTTCGATAGCGCACCGGAGAGGTACGGCTTCCGCCCGTCGGCGCTCTGGCAGCAGCAGCGCCGCGAACTGGAAGCGCTGCTGGCCGACAGCGTGCGCGCGCTGGCCGCGTTCAACGGCGGCTGGACGCCCGTGCGCTTCGAGCTCGCCTTTGGCATCGGCGAAACGCCGCCGCTCGTCGTACAGCGCGACGGCACGGAGGTCCGCCTGCGCGGCTATATCGACCGCGTCGACCGGCACGCCTCCGGCGCCCTGCGCGTGATCGACTACAAGACCGGCTCGACGCCAATTCGCGACCGCGACCTGCAGAGCGGCGTGCGCCTGCAACTGCCGCTGTACGCGCAGGCGCTTCGCGCGGCAGGGTTGGATGAGTCCGTGGCGTCCGGTTTCTACTGGCACGTCGGCGCGGCCAAGCCCAGCAGTTTGCAGTTGGAGATGTATCCGGGCGGCGTTGATGCGGCGCTGGACATCGCTGCGCAATACGCCGTAAGGCACGTGTCGCGCGCGCTGGCCGGCGACTTCGCCCCCCGTCCCCCGGCCGACGGCTGCCCGGTCTGGTGCCCGGCCGCCGCGTTCTGCTGGCACTACCGCCCCAGGCGACATTGATCCGTGCCTGAGCCTATGACTTCGATCCTTTCGCTACTCGGCCTGCGCGAGCGCCAGACGGATGCGGTGGCGATGCGCGATCGGCACATGTCCGTCACGGCCGGCGCCGGTTCGGGAAAGACGCGCGCGCTGGTCGGCCGCTATCTGGCCCTGCTGGAGGACGGCGCGCCGCTGCGCTCGCTCGTCGCCATCACCTTCACGGAGAAAGCGGCGCGCGAGATGCGCTCGCGCATCCGCCAGTTCATCGGCGCCTGGCAGCAAAATGAGGGGCTGGACGCCGAACGGCGCGCGTTCTGGGCCGACGCATACGCGCAACTGGACAACGCGCGCATCGGAACGATCCACGCTCTGTGCGCCGCCATCCTGCGCGCGCACCCAGCCGAGGCGGGCCTCGACCCGGCATTCGAGGTGTTGGACGAAAACAACGGCGCCGTCTTGCGCGCGCGCGCCGTGGAAACCGCGCTGGCCTGGACCGCCAACGATGGCGAGGCCGCGGCGCTTTTCGGCCTGCTGCCCGAAAACGGCCTGCGCGACCTGCTCGGCAAGTTGCTGGGCGCCGCGGATGCGTGGCCGGACGCGGCGGACACGCCGGCGGCCTGGCAAGCCAACCGAAGCGCCGCCATCGCCGATGCGCTGGCCGCGTTTGCGGCAACGGCGGAGGTAAGCGGCGCGCTCGACGCGCTCGCGGCGTTGCGCGCCGGCGGCGCGCTGGTCCGCGTCGCGGGCGACAAGCTCGCGCCGCAGGTCGAAACGCTACTTGAACTGTGGGGCCGGATCGAGCCGGCGCGGGCTGCCGCGCAATGGGACCGGGCACTCGAACAGTTGTTCGTCTGGCGACGAACGGCGCTGCCCGGCCGGGCCGGCAAAGCGGGCGCCGCCAAAGACGCGGTCAAGGAGTTGCGCGAAGCGTATGACGCGCAGTTGGATCCGTGGCTCGGCGGCAAGGATTCCAAAGACGCGCCGCCGCGCTGGGCGCTCGATGTGCGGGCGGGCGAGGCGCTGCCGCTGCTGCGGCGCGCGCTGAATGCCGCCCGCGGCGAGTACGACCGCCTAAAAAACGAACGCCGGGCGCTGGACTTCGATGACCTCGAAGCGCGGACCGACACGCTACTGCTGGGAACCGCATCCGTTCGCGCGCGCTGGCAAGCGGAGCTGCGGGCGGTGCTGGTCGACGAGTTCCAGGATACGAACGAGCGCCAGCGCCGCATCGTCTACGCGCTGTGCGGCCTGAGTGATGCGCCGGCGTCGGCGGACGCGGCGGGGGCCCGGCTCTTTATTGTCGGCGACGCCAAGCAAAGTATCTACCGCTTCCGTGGCGCCGATGTGACCGTCTTCCGCACGGTGCAGGCCGACCTGGCGCGGCGCGGCGGCACGCTGGTCGATTTCGACCTAACCTATCGGGCGCACCAACCGCTGGTCACGCAGTTCAACACGCTGCTCAGGCCGATCCTCGGCGCGGCCGACGACCCGGCCCGCCCGTATGCCGTGCCGTACGCGCCCCTGCGTGCCTACCGCCCGGCGCCGCACGAGTCAACACACGCGCCATTCATCGAACTGTGCCTCGGCATCGGCGCGGACGCCGCGACCGCGCGCGAAGCCGCCGCCGCGCAGTTGGCCACGCGCCTGCGCGCGCTGCACGACGACGAGCAGATCCGCTGGGGCGCGATGGCGCTGCTCTTTCGCGCCTCGACGAACTTCCCGCTGTACGAGGATGCGCTCGAGCAGGCCGGTATCCCATACGTCACCGTGGCCGGCAAAGGTTTCTATGACCGGCCGGAGGTGCGCGATCTGCTGAACCTGCTGGCGGCAGTCGCCAATCCGGCGGACGACCTTGCGCTGGCCGGCGCTCTGCGCTCGCCGGCCTTTGGCCTGAGCGATGCGACGCTCTACCGGCTGCGGTGGGCGGAGGGCGCGCACCACCCGCGCGCCCTCTGGCCCGCCCTGTGCGGCGACGTGGCGTGGCTGGGCGATGAAGCCGCGGCCGCCGCGCGGACGCGGGACGCACTCGGCCGCGTGTCGAGTCTGGTTGGCCGCGTCGGCGTGGCCGCCGTGCTCAAGGCGCTGCTGGACGAGTCGGATTACCGTGGCTCCTTGCGCCGGCTCGGCGCCCGGCAACCCGCGCTGCAGCGCTACGCCGAGCGGGCCGCCCGCAATGTGGACAAACTGCTGGCCGATGCGCACGCCAGCGAGCTGGTCAGCCCGGCCGAGTTCGTCGAATACGTGGCCAGCATGCGCGACCTGGCGGCGCGCGAGGGTGAAGCGCCCGTGGAGGCGGGCGAGTCCGTGCAGTTGATGACCGTGCACAAGGCTAAGGGCCTGGAGTTCGATCTGGTCGTCATCGCCGATGCCGCCCACGCGTCGCGCGGCGCTGTGCGGCTACTGCTCGACCCGCGGCTCGGCCCGCTCTTTCCGATGGAGGCGGACGGTGCGCGCTCCGTGCTGCACCGTCTGGCGGCCATCCAGGACGCCGATCAGGCCGACGCCGAGGAGCGGCGCCTGCTGTATGTGGCGGCCACACGCGCCCGCGAGAAGCTGATCGTCAGTGGCCACCTGAAGCGCAAGGTCGACGGGCAACCAGCCCTGGACGGCTGGCTTGCATGGATCGGCGCCGAGGTCGGTCTCGACGCCTTGACGGTCCCCGAGAATCTCGTCGCACCTCTACCGTTCGAGCTACCCGGCCTGGCGGGTGCGGCCGCCTGCGTGATTGCGCCGGTACGCCAGTCGCCCGTCGCAGACGCGCCATCCGCCGACCAGCCGTGGCCGGCGGCCGCCCCGTCGACGATCGCCGTCGATCTGGCCACGCTCGTCGCGCCGCTGCCGGCGTCGCCGCCCGAATGTGCTGACGAGAAGGTGCAGGCGGCTGAGGCGGCCGTGCCGGCGCGCGTCTGGCGCGTGGTACCAACGACCAAAGCGCCACGCGGGCCGGCGTGGGTCGTTGGGCTGCTCGCCCACGAGGCGCTGCGGCGCTGGCGTTTTCCGGACCGCGCCGACTTTTATGCTTACCTCTACCCGCACGCGCTATCGGCCGGCCTGATCGACCCGGCGGAAATCACGGACACCATCAATGTTGCGCGCAGGCTCCTTGAGCGCTTCCAGGCTCACCCGCTCTTCGCCGAGATGGATGCCGCGCAGCGATTGCACGAACTGCCGTATGTGCTGGAGCGCGGCGCCGAACTGGAGAGCGGGGTAATCGATGTGCTGTATCGCCCACTCGCGGACGATCAGGCAATCTGGCGCATCGTGGACTTTAAGACCGATGAGATTCGCAGCGAGGAGCAACTGGCCGAACGAGCCGACCAGTACGGCATCCAATTAGGCCGGTACGTAACTGCCGTGCGCGACCTGCTCGGCGTCGACGTGCAGGGCAGCCTGTGTTTCCTCGACGTGCGCGGTCAACTGCGCATGGCGCCCGCCGCGCCGGCGCCGGGGAAGTGACTGCGCTATCCCCGGCTCCGCATTTGGCTTGACATTGAAGCGCTGAACGACTAAGCTCGTTCGCGATGTCATCCCCGCTGCACGCCGCCGCGCGCGACGTCGCGGCCGGCACACGCACGCTCGACGACGCGCTCGCATCGCTGGCGCGCGAACCGCTTGCGCCGGCCGACCTGATTGCCGCCGCACAGGATGCCGAGCCGCTGGCGGTCCACGCGCCCCGCGAGGGCATGGCGCTGGCGCGGCTGGCCGCCGCTCTGGCCCGGTCGGCGGGCGAGCGCGAGGCAGACGCCGCCTGCGCGCTGCAACTCACGATCGTCGCCAACTTCACCAGTCACCTCATCGAGGCGGTAGGCGCCGCCCGCCACGTGCTGGAACTTACGGGAAGCGATGCGAGCGACACGGGCCGCGCCCACCGCTTCCGTGCTCGGCTGGAACTGGCACGCGCGCTGCGCCTGGTTGCCGAGCCCCCCGACGCCGAAGCGGTGCTGACCGAAGCGCAGGCCGACGCTCCGGCGTTCGACATGCTGCTGATGGCACACATGGAATTTGTGCGAGGGTTGATCGCGGCCCGGTCGAACCGGCACGCCAACGCGCTAGAGCATTATGAGAGCGCGGCAAAACTGTTCGGGCGGGGTGGTTCCGAGCTTGACGTTGCGCGCTGCTGGCGAAGCGCGGCCGAACTGTACAACTATTCACGGGCCGACCAGACGCTGACATTGCTCGATCAGGCGCAGGCCGTTTTCAACCGGCACGACGCGTCCCTCGATCGTGCGCTCAACGACTACGTGCGCGGGATGGCACTGTGGGCACTCGACCAGCACGGACCGGCGCTTGCACTTCAGATATGCAGTTGGCGGCAACTAACGGACCTCGATGCGCCTTACCACGCTGCCGCAGCCCAGTCCGAAGCCGCCGTCCCCATATTCTCCCTCAATCGTTACGCCGAAGCCGAGATGCTGATGCGAGACGCCCGCGCACACTACGCGCAGGTCGGCGCGGCGGGCGACATGGCGCGCTGCGACATCAACCTCGCCGCCCTCTACAACGAGACGAACCGCCCGCGCGAGGCGCTACCCCTGCTGCAATCCGCGCTGGTACACGCGCAGAGCACCGGCCGCCTGTACCGCGCCGCCATTTGCCAGGGCGGGCTGGCCTTCACCTATCGCCACCTCGGCCAGTACGACCGCGCCTTGCAGTATAGCCTGCTGGCGCGTCCGGTTTTCGTGCAGGCGGACATGCTCAAAGTCGCCGCCGAACTGGACGAGGATCTGGCCGGCACCTACCAACGGCTCGGCATGGACGCCGCGGCCGAGGCAGCCTACCGCAGCGCCGTGGCCTACTACGACGCCAACGACCAGCACGCCAGCCGCGCACGTCTGCTCTGGCGGCTGGCCGAGTTCCGGCTGGCGCAGCATGTGCCCGACGCCGCCGAGGCACTCCTGCGCGGTGCACGCGCCATCTGCGTCGAACAGCAGATGGATACGTTCACCGGCGAGTGCGACCGCCTGCTGGCCGAGGCCGCCATGCAGCGCGGCGACCTCGCTGGCGCGGCCGCTCATATGCGCGATGCGCGCGCGACCTTCGCCGCGCAGAATCTGCCGTTCCACACGGCGCTGTGCGACCGGCTGGACGGCGAATTGCAGCTCGCGCGCGGCGATCTGCCCAGCGCGATGGCGCGCCTGGACCGGGCACGACAGGTACTGGAGCCGGTCTCGCCGGCTGAGACCTGGCGCGTGCGAGTCGCGCTCGGCGAATGCGCCGTGCGCAGCGGCGACCCGGGCAGTGCGCTCGACCATTGGCGTGCCGCTATCCGGCTGGCCGCCGCGATGCGCGCGCCGCTGCCCACCGAGCGGATCGCCTCGGCGTTCTTTGCCGCTCACGGCGGCCTGATCACTCCGGCCTTGCAGTTGGCGATCCAGCGCCGGCAGTTCACCGCTGCGCTGGAAATCGCCGAGGCGGCCAAGACGACGACCTTTGCCCGCTTCCTCGCCCAGCGCGAGCGGCCGAAAGACACCAATGCACAAGATGGGGAGGCGCGCCGCCTGCGCGGCGAACTGACGGCGCTGCAGGCACAGCTCGATCTAGCCGCGAAGCGCGACGGCAAGCCGACCACGGAGCCTCAGGTGATGGAACGCCTGCAGCAACTGGCGCATGCGTATGACCAACAGGTCGAGCAGGATCGCGTACTGTCCGCCGGCGATCTGAATGCCGAGCCGTTCGACCTGGCCGTGCTGCGCGAACGGCTGAGCCGCACGACCGGCGCGCGCTGGCACTGCCTGGTCTACCACCTCGACGGCGACCAACTGGCGTGCCTGTCGCTCATGCCGGACCAACTGACCGCCGGCCTGCGCACGCTTTCACGCTTGGATGCGGCCCTGCTGCGCGACTGCACCAGCACCGAGCCCGACCTGCGTGAGCGCATCTACCGCCACACGCTCGGCGGCTGGCCGCTCGGCGCACAACTGCCCGACGGCTACCTGCGCCAGTTGCACGACTGGCTGATCCCGCCCGACGTGCGCGACCTCGATCCGGACGGCACGCTGTTCATCATCCCCTCGGGCGCGCTGCACAACCTGCCGTTCCAGGCGCTGCTCGACGGCGAGACGCGGTTGATCGAGCGCGCGCCGATCGTCTATGCGCCGTCGCTGCAGGCGCTGCAGACGATGCTGAACCGCGCCGCGCCGGCGCGCGGGCGCGCGCTGTTGTGCGGCCTGTCCGACTACGGCGAGCGCGCACCGGCGCTGAACCACACACGGTCAGAGATCGATGCAATAGCGGGGATTGTGGGCGCGGAAGCGCGCGTGCTGTGGGGACCCGACGCGACGCCCGAGGCATTGCGCCAGATGAGCGCGGAGGGCACGCTGGCCGGCATGACGGCGATCCATATCGCGGCGCACGCGGTGCCCGGGCGCATCGCGCCGGTGCAGGCGCGCATCCGGCTGCACGGCGACGACCTGAGCGCAACCGACATCCTCGACCTGCGGCTGGGGCCGGCGGTGGTGACGCTCTCGGCATGCCAGGGCGCGGTCGGCGAACTGCTGCCCGGCGACGAGCTCTCCAGCCTGGCGCGCATGTTCTTCTACGCCGGCGCGCGGGCACTGGTGGCCAGCCAATGGCCGGTCGAAGACGCGCCGACCATGCGGCTGATGACGGCATTCTACGGCGAACTGCGCGCCGGCGCGTCACCGGCGCGCGCGCTGCAGCGCGCGCAGATCGCGCTTCTGCGCGCGGGACTGCCGCCCTACCACTGGGCAGCCTTCAACGTTTTCGGCACGGGGTAACATACGGGGTCAGCCTGTGGCGCGCGCAGGCCGACCGGCAGTGTGACACCGTATTTGCGCCTCGCGCCATGTGCACGGTCAACTAGCGCACGCGCACGGGATATCAACACAAAGTCACAAAGGCACAAAGAAGAACCCTGCACGTGTGCCTGGCGTCTTCGTGCCTTTGTGTTGGATTGGCTTAGCGTCAGGCTTGCTGCGCATCGGGCCAGTTATTTCAGACAACCGCTTTAATGACGGCGCCGGACCGGGTTCTCTTTGTCGTAGTCGGCAATCCAGCGATTGATTTCCATTACGGCCTGGCCGATCGCATAGCCGTACCGTCGCCGCAGGGCGAACGCGAGCTCCTCCTGGGTGCCCGTCATCTTGGATATGTCGTCATCGGTCAGCTTCGCCCAGCGACGCTTCAGGCCGCCTTTGAGCTCGTGCCAGCGGAGATGCAGCTTGTCGTTGGATGCAGCCATGGTCAACTCTCCTCTTTCGTCGCGGCTTGAGCGGCTTTCGGCGGCAATAGCGGTTGGGCCAGCGGTCCGCCCGCAACGAGTCTTCGGCTGCCGCGTTGCCTCACAGAAAGCGTAAATGAATTGTGAGCTCCGTTATGCCTGCGCTCGGCGTTGATGGCATGATAGGCGACCCGCGGCTTGCACCACTCTGGCGCTGGGCGCGGTCGGCGCGAGGCACTACGGCGCTCTGCTTGTTTTGCCGCGCTTGGCCGGCAGCGCCAGCGTGCCCGCTGCATAGCCTTCGCAGTACGCCAGCCACGCAGTGCTGCCTTGGTGCTTGAGCAGCCCGCTCGCGTATTCGGACGTGATGGGGCGTCGCGCCAGCGCATCCTGCGCGCCGTCGATAAACAGCCGTCGGCTATTGATGGTAGTCTTGTATTTCGCCGGCAGATGCACGCCCGGCGGCAGCTTGTACAATTCGTTGCTCACGGAACCTCGCGATGACCTGGTTAGATCGAATGAGACGGCCCGGCTCAACCCGGGCGGGCATCCCGGTGCGCCGGTTGCGGGCAGCCGGCACGGATCGCACCCGCATTGGCTAACCGGCGCTATGCGATTGGCAGCGGCTGAGTTGGTTAACCACGGCGTGAAACTTGCCCATGTCGCAGCCGCCGATCAACGGCTTCGCGCAATGACGGTCAGTGCCGCTCGTTTCACCGTGGTGCTCGCGACGCGGGATTCCGTCGGACTTGGGGTCATCCCGCGGCGGCGCTCGGGGGCCGACGTTGTCACAGCTATTATAACCGCCTTCCGGATGCGCTCATATCGTCCGAACGCTGGCATCGCTGTGATCTGAACCAGCCGTCGACTGTCCGTGTTTTGGCGACACAGGGGCCTTGGACAGCTTGAGATTCGCCGCCCACAGTTTACCGGCGTCCCCCCGCATAGTCTGGTGATTACGATCCAGATGCATGGGCCAGCCAAAGACCGCCGCCACACGGATGCAGCACAAGCCCGTAGGGGCGCGGTCTCCGCGCCCGCGCCCCCGCACCCGAGCACCGATGCAAGGCGTGCGGATACGTGGTCCGTCAATCAATGCGGAAGACCAACTGCTTGAGTCACCAACGCAAGGCTTCGACGGGCACCGCTTCCGCCAGCAGCCTTTAGACAAAACGGTGCGGACACGCTATTATGTAGAGTGCTATGGCTCTAAACGAAACGGTGAAACGTGCGCTGGCAGCCGGGTCGGCGGTGCTGCGCAACATGCGACGGTTCACACGCTCCGCGCTGTCGGCCCTGCCCACGAAACTGCAGCGCGGATTGGCCGCGCGCCTCGTGATTGGCACCAACATCCTGATTATGGCCGCGCTCATCGCGTTCGCCATCATTACCGGGACGCTGCTCAGATCGCGCATGTTCCGATCGGTGGATTTTGACCTGACGCATCACTCCCGCACCTACGGCGCATTGGTGCAGCAGGACATCCAATTCCTTCTGGAAGAAGCGGTCGTCATTGGCAATTCGGACGCGCTGGAACCGGCGCTGGTAACGCGCAGTGGGTCGACGCTGCGGCGAATCCTGCGCCCGTTCAGCCTCTCACACGAATTCGACACGGCCTATGTGTTGGGCGCGGACGGCGAGGTCCTGGCGCGAACGGGCGACTCCATAACCGATCCGGAACGGATCGGCCTGCTACCGATCCTGACCTACGCGGCACAGAACGAGACGCGTGTCGACTTGTTCGAAGTCGATGGCGTGCTCTGGATGGCCGCCTCCGCCGTCCACCGCACGCGCACAGACAAACGCCTGGACGCGTTCATATTGCTCGGCCAACGCGTGGACGCCCACTATCTGAAGTCCCTGCGCAATATGCTGGGCCCGGATCTGGCCCTATCGGCGCAGGGTCGTATCGTGCACACGTTTGAGGTGACGCCCGCCGATGCACCGTTGTCGCTGCCCGGCGATCCGCTCACAGGCGCCGAGTATGTACGGAATGCGCTGGGCTACCGGACATTGAGCATTGGCGGGAGCGACTTCCGTGCCGCGGGCTCTACGACGACCACGCGTGACGGCACCCCCCTGAACCTATATGTGTTCCAGGACATCAACCCCGTGAACGATGCACTGCGGGCAGCGCTGTGGCAGGTGATCGCGATCGCCGCCGGGCTGGCAGCGCTCGGCTCGCTCGCCAGCGTCGCGTTTGCGCATCGCGTTGTGCGACCGCTGGAACAGTTGGCTGTGTCGGCGCAGGCTATTTCACGCGGTGAATTCGATCAGCCCGTCGATACCCACGCAGACGACGAAGTCGGACAACTGGCGTTGGCGTTTGAGCAGATGCGCACGCGTGTGCGCTCTATGATGGCGGAGCAGCAAGCCTGGGCTGCGGAACTTGAAGGTCGTGTGCAGGCCGGGACGGCGGAGATCCGGGCGCTGGGCGAGCAGCAGGATCAGCTCCTGCACCGCGTGATCACCGCTCGCGAAGAAGAGAACCGCCGCGTCGCGCGCGAACTGCACGACGAGACCAGTCAAAACCTGGCGGCGCTGATTGCGCTGACGGGCGCGGCGCGCGACCTGCCGCCGGACGAGGCGAAGGCGCGCATCGCCGACTTGCGCCCGCTGCTGGCCGACACGCTGCAGGGCATCAAGCACATTATGCTCAACCTGCGACCGGCCCTGCTCGACGATCATGGCCTGGTGCCGGCGCTGCGCTGGCATGCGCACGAGCGACTCGACCCGCTGGGCGTTGCGGTTCGCATTCGCATGGCCGGCGTCGAGCGCCGCCTGCCGGCGGAACTTGAAAACTGCCTGTTCCGCATCGGCCAGGAGGCGCTCACTAACATCGCGCGGCACGCGGGAGCCCGGCGCGCCGAGCTGTCGTTTGAGTTCAGCGGCGACGACGCGCATCCGGCCGTCAGCATGACGATTGCGGACGACGGGCGCGGGTTCGACCCGGCGCGTGTCCCCGCGCCCGGCGCGGCTGCGCGGGCGCATCTGGGACTGCTGGGCATGCGCGAGCGGGCCGACCTGATCGGCGCGCGCGTGGATATTGATTCGGCGCCGGGGGCCGGCACGCGGGTGCGCGTGCATGCGGAGGCGGGGGCGCTCGTGAAGGAGCACGAATGAACAAGATAAGCATCCTGCTGGTCGACGACCACGCCATTCTGCGCAAAGGCCTGCGCGCGTTGATCGAGCCGCACGCCGATCTGGAAATCGTCGGCGAGGCGGCCGACGGCGCCGAGGCGATTGCGCGCGTCAACGAGTTGCTGCCCGATGTGGTCGTGATGGACATCGCCATGCCGGGCATCAACGGACTGATGGCGGCGCGGCAGATCCTGCAGGCGCACCAGCAGATGCGCATCCTCATGTTGACGCAGTACGACAACCGCGAGTACGTCCTGCCGCTGCTGAAAATGGGCGTGGCCGGCTACGTGCTCAAGCAGACGGTGGACAGCGACCTGGTCGCGGCGATTCGCGCCGTGGCCGGCGGCAAATCGTACCTCGACCCGACCGTGACGCGCCTGGTGCTCGACGCCTACCTGCATGACGAACCGGTGGAAGATACGTACAGCCTGCTGAGCGACCGCGAGCGCGAGGTGCTGATCCTGGTCGCGCAGGGCCACACCGCGCGCGAGATCGCCGAACTGCTGCACATCAGCGCCAGCACGGTCGACGTGCATCGCGCGCATATCATGCAGAAGCTCAACCTGCACAGCGTGGCCGAACTGAGCGCCTTCGCCGTGCGGCGGCGCTTGATCCGCGAATAGTTGCGCGCCGCCGGCGCCAAAACAGTGCGGCCAGAGGTGCAATGCCCCTGGCCGCATCGTTGTTTGTTCCGGCGGCGCCGCGCTACGGCGTGTACGATTTGCCCGAGTCGTGCGTCTGGCCGTGACAGGTGATCATGCAGTAGGCCGTCGAGCCATTATTGACCCACGCAGTCTGGCTGGTGTAGCCGCTCGTGGGCCGCACGACCGAGGTGTCGAAGTTGATCAGGTGCGACTGGTCGCTGCCGTGCGAATTGTGGCAGGTGTAGCACGACGAGCTTTCAGACGTCACATGAAAGGTGTGGTAGTTGGTCGAGCCGCTATGGAAGCGCGTGTTGGCCTGCGTGCTGCTGCCATTGGCGTAGGTCGTATACTGGTGGCATTTGAAGCAGACTTCGCCGTTGACGTTGGCGCGGTCGCGCGTCGTGTAGTTGGCCGTGCCGGTCAGCAGATGCAGCCGCGGCGAACCGTGCGGACCGTTGGCGCCCTGCATGGTGTCGGCATTGGTGTGGCAGTCGGTGCAGTAGATGATGCTGGTCGCGGAATAGCCGGTAACGAACCCGCCGGCGGGCGCTGTGCTGTTCTTCCCCTGGGCAACCACCGGGTGGTAGCTGGCGTTGTTCGGGTTGAACTGCTTGGCCAGATCGCGGCTATCCAGCACCTGCGTGGTCGTGATCGCGGTGATCTTAGTCAGGCCGTTGGCGACGTAGGTCGTGCCGCTCCAGCCGTCGGGCTGGTAGGTCGGCAGTGTCGTGAACGACGAGTGGCACTTGAGGCAGACCTGGTATTCGCGGTCGGCTGCCGGCAGCCAGTTGAACGTGAACGGCGGGCCGGTCGAGGTCCAGACCGGGTCGACGCCGTCGGCGCCGTTCATCACCCGCTGCGTGTTGGGCGCCTTCGTGGAGCCGGTCGTCGCGTCGCGCGTCGCGCGGTGCGGCTCGTGGCAGTCCTCGCATTCGATATGGCGGTTGGCGCCCGTGTAACTCGTGCCCGTGCTCTGGTCGGGCTGGTGGATGCCGTTCGTGGCCGCGACGTCGTGTTTGAAGATGCGCGTGGTGGTATTCGTGTAGAGCGTGAACGCCGGTTGCACGTTCGTGCCCGTTCCGCCGGATTTGTGACAACCGAAACAGAGCGTCTCCTCGGGTGAGACCTTGCGCAACTCGATGCCCGTCGCCGTATGCGGGCGATGACATGCCGCGCAATCGTCGGAGATCGCCGAGTGACTGGGATGCGGGTCGCCCGTCAGCGGCGCTTTGGTCGGTTGTGCCGGCTGAGCGGTCGGCGTCGGCTGCGGCGGCAGCGTGTTATACACCGTCAGCATCGCTTCGTCTACGTATATCCAGACACTCTCCGCCGAGCCGTTGACGGTGCCCAGCAATCGCACGCGCGCATTGTTCACCTGCGTCGGCGTGCCGAAGTAGGCCGACACGTTGAACGACTGCGTGGTCAGCGCCGACGGCGGCAGTGTCGTCGTATTGTACGTCGTGATTGTCGTGTAGTTGCTGCCATTGTTATTGGAAACCTGCAACGCGATCGAATCGTTGTAGCCAACCGAACGCGTCATGTAGAACCGGAAATCGAGCGTCGCCGCGACGATCGTCGTGTACGCAGTGTCCTGAATGGCGGTGTACGTCCAGTTGCCGCTGCCGAACGCGCCGTTGCACTGCGAGACAGCATTGTTGAACGCGGAGTCGACGCTGTTGGCCGCATTGACCTGCGTGCAGCCCGATACCGTCTGCGTCGTGCCCCACAGCCCTGTGCTGGCCACTGCCGCCATGGGCAGTATTAACGGCGGCAGATTCTGAACCACGGCCGGCGTCGCGGTTGGCTTGGCCGTTGGCAGCACGGTCGCCGTCGGCGTCGCGGTGGCTGTCGCTGGTAGTACCGTCACCGTTATGATCGGCGTTGCCAGTGCCGGTGTGGTCGTGTAGACCGCCGTGGCCGAGGGTGTGGCAGTGGGCAAAGCCGTCGAAGTGGCGGTGGGCGTGATCGTCGGGATGGCGGTAGGCGTGGTCGTCGTCGATGGGCTGGCGGGCAACGTCGCCGTCCGCGTCGCCATCGTAGGCACGCCGGACATGGTCGCGGTGAATGCCGGGGACTGCGTACTGGTTGCCTTGGGTGTGGCGGTGGCGGTAGCACTGGGCGCTACCGGCGCCAGCGAGGCGCGAGGCGTAACCGTGGACCCCGCACCCTGCACGGGCGCCGCCGGCGCCAGATGGAGTGCCAGGAACAGACCGAGGCAGAACACGGCGATTCGCAGCACCGGCCATGTAGCCGCCGGCCGTTCCGCGCGCGTACCCTTCCTCCTGTGCCTGTTGCTCATCATAGGTTCCCGATCTATTTGGACCCGCCGTGCGGGTCCCGGTGACAGGCAATGCATGTCTTGCCGGCCGGAATGGTCGGGTGCGCCGCCGGCGCCTGCAGCGCGCCGTTCACGGTTGCCGGCGCAGTCGGCACGTTGGACCCCGCCGCCTGCCGCGCCGCAGTTGTGGCGGCCGGTGGGATGAGCGTGCCCGTCGCCACCGCTGCGGCCGTTGCGCGTGCGGCCGCCGGCTCGGGTGTGTAATTGTAGACGGGCGCGCCCACGCCCGCGCGCGCCGTCGGCAGCGCGACCGGCACACCAACGGACACCGGAGCCGTCGCGGTCGCGGTCGCCGTGGCGGCGGCCGTGGCGCGCGCATTCTGCGCCTGCTGCACTGCATCGCGGTACTGGTTCATGTCGATCGCCAGCCAACCCAGCGTAACAACCGCGACCAGCGTCAGCACGGCCGCGGCGATCACTTCACGCCGCCAACCGCGCAGCCTAGCTCTTCTTGGCATAATGGCACATGGTGCAATCCTGCCGCCCGTCGATCTTGTGCGGCACGGACGGCGGCATGTTCTTGCCCGCTTCGTGGCACGCCGTACACATCGCGTCGGTGCGATTGGAGTGCGAAGCCGGCAGCCCCTTCAGCACCGTCTTGGTGTGGCAGGCAACGCACGACGGCTTGTCGCTGGTCGGATGCGGCGCCATCGGCACAGTCGCTACCTGCGTGTGGCAGACTTTGCACATCTGATTGGTGCGCCCCTGGTGCGAAGCGGGTAGCGCCACCAGCGCTTTGGCGTCATGACAACCCGTGCACTGATCGCGCCCGGCGGTGGCGTGCGCGATAGACGGCACCGGAATGCCGCTGGTCTGGTGACAGGCCAGGCACATGCCGTCGGTTCGTTTGACATGGTCGGCCGGCAGCGGCGCCATGCGCCCGTTGCCGTGGCAGGCCGTGCAGGCCGAGTAGCCGCCGGTTGGGTGCGCGATCGCTGTCACCGCTTTGTCGGCATGCGTGTGACAGACGGTGCACATCTGGTCCGTGCGGCCCTTGTGCGAGACGGGCAGGACGACCATTCCTTTATCGGCGTGGCACTGTGAGCACGGCTGGCTGGTGCCTTCGGGGTGCACATAGGCCGGCACAGTCTGCGTGCTCGTGTGGCAGATACTGCACATCGGTTCGGTGCGGCCCTTGTGCGAGGCGGTCAAGGCCACCAACACGCCGGACTTCTCGCCGTGGCACAGCCCACAGGCCGATTTGTTCTTGATCTCATGCGCGATCGCCGGTACCGACGCCACCTGGCCGATATGGCAGGCGCGACAGACGCGATCGGTGCGCCCGGCATGGTCGGTCGGCAGCGGCGCGACCTTGCCGGTTGCGTGACAATTGGAACACACCTCGTTCCCCTTCAGCGCATGCGCCAGGTCGGGCGGTTTGGCCGTGCTGGCGATGTGGCAGGTCTGGCACATGGTGTTATCCCACTTCGCGTGCGAAGCGGGCACCGGGAACAGAGAGGCATGACAAGCCAGACAGTCGCCGCGTCCTTCCGTCGTGTGCGGAATCGCCGGGCCAACGACCGCCGGAAGCGACGCTGTCGGCGTGGCGGCCGGCGCGGGTGGCGCCGTCGGCGCCACCGCAACGGCCGTGGGCCGCGCCGGGGCACCGGCAGGCGTCGGAACTTCGCTCGGTGCGGGCGTCGTGGCGTCACAAGCGACCACGACGACCGCAGCGAACGCCAGCGCTGCGCACAACGCAATGAACCGCATGAAGGGGAACGAGTGGTTGAACATGGGTCAGCTTTCGCTTACTTCTTGTGACAGTCCTCGCACACGCCACGGTTGTTGCGACGCAACAGGGCCGAGTCGCTGGTGGGCGCCACGCCACCGGCGTAGCCGGCCATCGTGGCGCTCGTGCCGTGCGCGTAGTGGCAGGTGATGCATGCGAGTTTGTCGCTGGCTTGCTGGGTCGCCGAATAGCCCGCGGGTTGCTGCAATGGAAGCGATGTGGTCAGGCCGGACGTCGTCGGAACCCCGGTCGTTGTCTTGTGGCGGTAGCGAATTTGCGCGCCATTGCCGTCGGCGGCGTCGAACGCCTGTCCCACGGGTGTTTGTGTTTGCTGATAGAGCATGTGACAACCACTGCACCACGAGGTGATGCCATCGCGGTAGCGTGCTGTGGTATAGTCGGCCACGTACCCGATCTGGTCGGGGTTCAGGCCGCCGGTCTCATTGGACACCACCTGCACGTAACCGGCCAAAGTCGGGTCTTCAAACTCGATCGTCGCCGGGTGCAGCCGGTTCTGCAGCAACCGGTAACTGCGCGCGCCGTGCGGGTCGTGGCAACTGGTGCAGCCCAGCGCCATCTGCACGTTGCCCGCGCCGGCCATCTGGCCGGGCTGCGTGCCGGGGCCCGGGTACCATTCCGGAATACCGCCCCAGTAAAGCCCGGATGACGGGCTGTGGCAGCCCAGACAGCCGGTGCTCGAACTCCACGGCGTGTCGGCACCCCAGGCTGCGCCCAGCGATCCATCGTAGTTGTGCCGCGAGGTCGTGGCGCTACCCTGGTACGTGTTGAAACCGCCGCCGTTCAACGCTGCCCCGGTCGGTGTGTACCGCCCGTCCAGCACGTTGGTATTCGAACCGCCCGAACTCGTACCGTGGCACGTCAGGCAGAGGTCGGAGCGGGAGGTACCGATCAATAGCGGGGACTGCGACCCGGTATGCGCCCGGTGGCAGCCGGCGCACTTGTCGGTGGTGGCCGTGTAGTTGCCGTGCGGGCCACCGTTGGCCTGCGCTGCCTGTGGAAACAGGCTGAACGTCGCCAACAGCGCGACGGCCAGGCCGATAGCGATTCGCAGCGGCCACTTGGTTTTTTGATGAAGTTGTCGATTGTCGTTCACGATCATGGCGCCACTCCAGTACGCGCCGCGTGCTGCGTGCCGTTTGCCGCGCCGGCTGTGACGAGGTTGGGGGAAGACGGCCGAAGCCGCCCTCCCCCCTCCCCGCAGCGCCGGTTCGGCGCATCCACCTCCGCCACGCCGGCCGGGCGGTCGCAGATTGCGCGACCCGCCTGCCGCCGCGCCCCTAGCCGGTTCTGGTTGCGATGGTGTGGAATGATCGAAACCGGCTAAAGATTCGGACGCGAGTGCCAGCGAACGGCTACTCGTGCCTCGAACGGAGCTAACTACTTATTGTGGCATTGCTGGCAGACGCCGCGGTTGTCCACGCGCAGCAGCGAAGCGCCCATCGCGGTGGTCGTGCTGCCCGGCTCCATAACGCCAGCCGAGTAGGTGCTCATCGCCGCGCTCGTGCCGTGCGCCACATGGCAGGTCAAGCACGCTGGGGCCTTGTCGCCCGCGCTGGTAGGCACTGCGTACGTGGCCACGTTGGTGCCGTTGGTCTGATGCCGGTACTTATAGATGGCATCGCCCGAGTCGGCTGCATTGACTGCGTGCAGGCGCGTATGGCAAGTCGTACACCAGGCCGTGATAGCTGCGATCTTGCCGTTGTCCGCATCCGTATCGGTCGCGGACGGATACTTCTGGCCGTAATACTTGTTAGCGGTGTCGCTGACGGTGTACACCTTGGCCGTCGAATCCGCGACGTCCGCAACGCCGGCGGCCTGCGTGAGGTCCGGAGTGCTGCGCAGGATGCGGTAGGTTGCCGTGCTCCCGCTGCCGGCCTTGCCGTGCGGATCGTGGCACGACGAGCATTCGAGCGTAACGCTGGGACCCGCGCCGGAACCGATGGCGCCGTTACCCCACAGGATATCGGCAGCGTAGCCGGCCATGCCGTTGACCTTGTGCTGCGAGGTCGAGGCAATCGCCGCGCCGGGCGCCGCGACGGCCAGCGTGGTGTTCATGAAGGTGGTGTTAAAGCCGCCGCCCTTCAGCGCCTTGCTGTCGGCGATGTTCTTGCCATCCAGCACGTCGGTGTTGGCGCCGCCGGCCGTCACGCCGTGGCAGGCCGTGCACAGCGCGTAGATCGAGCTGGCCTTCAACAACGGTGTGCCCACGCCGGTGTGTGCGCGGTGGCAGCCAGCGCAGCCGTCCGTGGTGGGTGTGAACCCGCCGTGCGGGCCGTTATCGGCCGAAGCGGGGCTGGCCACAAACGCGACGACGACGAGCGTGAGGACCAGTGCGATGATCAGTTGCTTCTTCATTTTGAAGATGCGTCTCCTTGCGAGTTTGAGCTGCGAACGAGCTATTGGTAGACTGCATGCGAGCGTGCTATGTGGTTGACCACCTCCTCTTACTCCGCAATTAGGAACCGAATCCCTCGGAGTCTAGCGACGGGTTCGCGCGTCCGTCGCGTGCCAGGGCCGGCGTCGGCCCGTAGCCCCCGCGTCGTCACGGGAGCATTACGCGCATCAGGATTTCGGGTGATGACACGTCATGCAGGTGTCGTTCGCCCGCCCGGCGTGCGGGCCGGGAATGGCCGGGGCATCGCCCAGGCCTTGCAGGTGGCAGGCCAGGCACTGCTCGCGGCCGGCCACCGGGTGTTTGAACGGCGCGGGCGTCGGCTGCGGCGCGCTGGGACTCAGCGCGTGGCAGCCGCGGCAGGTGCCGTTCGTGCGCCGCAAATGGTCTTTGGGCACGCCGAAGTACGTCGGGCTTAGATGGCAGCCCAGGCAGTCGCTCCGCCCGGTCAGTTCGTGCGGAATGAACGGCGGCGGCGGCGGCGGCGGCGGTGGCAGCCCCGTCGCAAACGGCGCGGGCGTGGACGTGGGGCCGGAGAGCGGCGCCGTGGGGCGCGGCTTGCCCAGCACCGGCGTGCCGTAAGTCTCCTCTTTCGACGAGACGCCGGGGATCGCCGTGGGCAGTTCGCGGCGCTCGCCGAGCGACGGCGCGCACGCCGCCAGCGCCAACCACAACACGACCATCCACCAACCCAACCGTTTCACTCATTCCGCCTCAGAAGACCGTTAGAGTTTTCGAAACCCGCAGCCTCACGCATCCCGCAGCCTGCCCTAATGCGGGTACACCCGCAAAGTGTCGGAACGGTGCGCTGACGGTAGGGGCCGACCTGCGTGTCGGCCCGCAGCGCGCTAAGAGGGCGCACACGCCGGTGCGCCCCTACCTGATCCCGACAATTCCTGGGCATACCGCCTAATACAGCCACACCTGTACGCGATTGTTGCTGCGGTCGGCGATGTAGATGCGACCGTTGCCGTCAATCGCAATATCGTTCGGGAAGTTGAACAACCCTTCGTCGACGCCGAAGTCGCCGAAGCTGAACAGCGGCTCGGCTTTCGGCTGCCTGACGTCGTAGACCTTGACTTCCTGGCCGACGGCGTCCACCACATACAACCGCTGCATGTCATCCAGCGCCAGGCCGCGCGGCAGCCCGAAGCCGGAGATCACGTTGATTAGCCGGTTCTGCTTATCGAAGACCTGCACGCGTCCGTTGTTGCTATCGCTGACATAGGTGCGTCCGTCGGCGTCGGCGATGACCGAGTTCGGGAACGAGAACTCGCCCGGCTCTTTGCCTTCCTTGCCAAGCGACTGCGCCATCGCCAGCCCGTTGCCGCGCACCACACGGTGCCTGGTCGCAGTGACTTCGGTGACGAGCAGATCGCCGCCGACGAAACGCAGGCCGAGCGGCATCCAGCCATCATCCGTCCACGGCGTCAGGCTACTCAGGAAGTTGCCGCCCGCGTCGTACGTGTCCACCGACTTGCGCAGGCGGTCGCTGACGAAAATCTTGCCGCTCGCGTCGACCGCCACATAGGCCGGGGCGCGGGTTCCGATGGCCGACTTGGGCGGCGCAAAGCCAAACAGCGGCTTGCCGGCGCCGTCGAACGCGCGCACCATCCGCTCGCCTTCACTCTCCGTAGCGTAGATACGCTCGCCGCCCCACGTCACGGCCACGCTCCATGGCTCGCGCACGCCGTAGATCGAAAACAGATAGTGCGGCTTGATGATGCCCGAGATCGGACCCGTCGCCGGCAGAATGCGGCTCAGCGGCTGGCGCGTCGTCAGGTACTGGCTCCACAGGAACACCGACAGGCCGATCAGGCATAGCGGGATCAACAGGATCAGGAAGCGGCGGCGCGGCTTGCGCTCGTCGTTCACCGGCTCGACGGATCCTTCGTCGACGGTTGCTTCGATCGGTTCGCTCATTATTTCGACTCCTGCGACACGCGGCCAAGCGCCTGCGAGGCCGCGATATCCTGCGGATTGGTCGCCAGATAGGTCTTCAGCGCGGCGGCGGCTTCAGCGCGCCGGTTGAGCTTCTCATAGGCCAGGCCGAGGCCGAGGTAGGCCGACGTCAGGCCGGGGTTGTCCTTCACGAGCGCTTCGAATTGGGTCGCGGCGGCCGCGGCGTCGCCCTGCGACAACTGCGCCATCGCCCGCGCGATATTCGCCTCCGGGATCTTGCCCAGCGCGGAATAGCTCTTCACCATGCCCTGATAGGCTTCGGTGAAGTCCGGCACGAACCGCACGGCGTTTTGGAAAGCGGCGACCGCCTGCGTATGATCGTTCGCTTTCTGATACGCCGTACCGAGCATATACAGCGCGTCGGAATCGGTGCGGTTGATTACGGTGGCTTGCTTGAACGCCGCCAGCGCTTTGTCGTTATCGCCCTGTTTGTCGTACAGCACGCCTAGCTGGTAGTACACCAGTTCCATGCGCGGGTCGAGCTGCGCCAGCGGGTTGTCTTTGTAGCGGTCGATCAACTGCTGGTACGTGGCGATCGCGCCGGCGTTGTCGCCCTTGGTGGCGTAGGCGCGGCCCAGCAACACAATCGCTTCCATGTGATTGGGATTGATCTTGAGCGCTTCCCCCGCCTGAACAATCGCCTGGTCAACCAGTCCCTTGTCCAGATAGAACGCGGCCGTCGCCACGCGCAAGTCGGCATTCTGCGGGTTCTTGAGGACCATGTCTTCGAGGTGCTGCGCCTGCTGGTCGGCCGCCTGCTCGGAGACGTGCACGTAGCGGTCGTAGTAGTAGTAACCGCCAAAGGCGGCCAGCGACAGCAACGCCAGCGTGCAGGCTAGCCAGAATGTCCAGTCGAACCGCTGCGCGCGAATCGGTTTGATCATAAGCCTCCTACCGGCGCGCGAGGCGCCAAGAACACAAAAAACCTTGCCGGACGGTCGCCGTACATCAGCGCCGTTAGCAAGGCGATCATCACCTTACGGATGTGAATGCCGTCATGACATTCACCGTGTTCACTGCCAAACCTGCGTTAATGCGTTGGTCGGGCGCGCCGCCTCGGTTGCCGGCGAATCTCGTCCAGCAGCGTGCTGCTGGCATTGGGACACAGGAACGCCTGCCCCTGCGCCACACAGGCTATCGCATGGGCCAGCGAGCCGGACACGTCCTCAGTCTGCACGAAGCCAGACACACCCATGCGCAACAGTCGCAGCACTGCCGGCAGATTGCCCGCATCGCCCAGCACGATCAGGGCCGGCGGGCGCGCCATCTGCTGCAGCGCTTCAATGCGGTCGAACGTATCGTCCGGCACGCCTTCGATATCAACCACGACGACGGCCGGATGAAACTCGCTGACTATCTGTGGAGTCAGTATGGAGTGCGGGATGCCCGCCGCCATGCGCATGCCGGGACTCAGCACCAGAATGCGCTGAATCATGCCACGCAACGAAGGGCTATCACTAGCCAGCAAGACGGCGATGTCGTCCACGGTGTTCTCTGTTTCTTCGAATTGGTGGTCTTGTGACAGCCCTGCTCCCGGTGTTCGTCTGCGCCCAACCTGTGAATAAGATAACAAACTAGACTACGTTTGTGAATACCGTAACTTATGCGTATCAATTATGAGAAACCACTATTGTTATACCGAAAAGACATTACTCACATGGCCTATTAGACGTTATTTACACGATATTGTTGGTGTAGCTAGTCATAATTCGTTTAATGCTCGAAGAATCCCGGCGTATGTGGCTTGCCACGATACCAATCGGCCCGTTCTCAATCGTGTCGAGGGGTGGACCCCTGGCGGCTTCGGCAGGTCTCAGCCGACGGCCTTGCGTCCACGTGGAGTCGGCCACATGTCGTGCCCCTCGCTGGCTCGTGACCCCCCTGTTCGAAATCGCATTGCGGTGCAGCAATTCTCAATTTGGAGTCTGTCCACCAGGTTGCCCCCTCATCCCCTGGCCCCTTCTCCCCCGCGCGCGGGGGAGAAGGGGAAAAGCTAACGGGGATTGGCGCGGCGGCTGCGCCGCCGCGCCAATCCCCTAAGACTCCCGCCCCCTCCCGACTTCGTTGGGAGGGGGTCAGGGGGAGGGCAGCGC
>JACRMK010000055.1 GCA_016235055.1 Chloroflexota bacterium
GCATTGTCAAACGCGCACGGCCCCAGCGCCATTCGCTGCGCGCCGAGTTGCAGGCGTTGCTCGCCCAGCAACCGCCACCCACGCCAGCACTCGATTCTGCCTCTTGACATTTTTGCCATGACCCTAACCTATGACCAATAGTCTCTGACCCGCCCGCGGACAGGTCAGAGACCTGTCCCTACGCAATCGGTCGGGTGATGTGGTATATTGCCGCACCCGATTATTCCGGAATGCGCGCTAGACATTCGCGCACGGATAACCCAATCACGGAGGGAGCATGAGCAATTCACAAGCCATCTACGAGCGCGCCACACAATATATCCCCGGCGGCGTCAGCAGTTCCAACCGGCTGATCCAGCCGAACCTCGTTTTCACGCACGCCGCGGGTGCATACATCTGGGACGCAGACGGCAAGCGCTACATTGATTACCATGCGGCGTTTGGCCCGCCAGTGCTGGGCCACTGCCACCCGGAGGTCAACCGGCGCGTCGCCGAGGCAATGTCGCAGATCGACCTGGTCGGCATCGGCGCCAACGAGATGGAGATCGAACTCGCGGAGAAGATCTGCCACTACGTGCCGTCGGCCCAGCGCGTGATGTTCACCAACTCCGGCTCGGAGGCGACCTACTACGCGCTGCGCTTCGCGCGCGCCGCGACCGGCCGCCGCAAGATCATCAAGTTCCAGGGCTGTTACCACGGCTGGCACGATGCCGTGGCGATGAACATCATCAGCGCGCCGAACCGGGTCGGGCAGAAAGACCCGATTTCGGCGGGTATGACGCCCGAAGTGGTGGACGACACACTCGTCCTGCCGTTCAACGACATCGAAGAACTGCACGACACCATCCAGCAGCACGGCGACGGCATCGCCGCCGTCATCCTGGAGCCGATCCCGCACAACATCGGCGCCGTCCTGCCGCGCCCGGAGTTCCTGCGCGCCCTGCGCGACCTGACGCTGCAGAAGGGCATCGTGCTGATCTTCGACGAGGTCATCACCGGCTGGCGGCACGGGCTCGGCGGCTACCAGAAAATCGCGGGCATCACGCCCGATCTGACGACGATGGGCAAGGCGATCGCCAACGGCTTCCCGCTGGCCGCGCTGTGCGGCCGCGCCGACATCATGGATCGCGGGCGGCCGGGCGGCGACGTGTTCGTGGCGGGCACCTATAACGCGCATCCGATGAGCGTGGCGGCCGCGCTGGCGACGATCGAAATCCTCGAGCGGCCGGAGACGTATCCGCACCTGTTCGGCCTCGGCGACCGCATGCGCGCGGGACTGAACGACATCATCGCGCGGCTCGGCATCGAGGCCACTATCGCCGGTTTCGGCTCCGTGTTTGTGACGTACTTCATGAAGCCGCCGGTGGACAACTATACCGACCTCCTGCGCAACGATGCGGCCAAGTTCGTCGCGTACCGCAAGGCGCTGATCGAACGCGGCATCTACAAGCTGCCGGTCAACCTCAAGCGCAACCACATCAGCCTCGCGCACACGCTGGCCGACGTGGATGAGACACTGGAAAAGGCCGAGGCGGCGATGAGGACAGTACTTCAGTAGACAGCAGTCAGTAGCCAGAAGGCAGTGAACAGTAAACCGTGAACAGTGGACGGTAAAGTCGGGCGAATTGTCGCCGCCGGCCGTCCGTTTGTCCGTTTTTCGTCCGTTGTCTAATCCGTTGACCACATTCATCCAGATCACCGACCATCACCTGCGTGAGAGCGAAGGCGCGCTGACGCGCGGCTATTCGACGTGGCACGCGCTGCGCGCCGTGCTGCGCCATATCGCACGCCACCACGCGAACGTGGATTTCATCGTCTCGACCGGCGATCTGGTGAACAGTGGCGGCGATGGCGACCTGACCGGGGTGGACGTCGACACGCAGTACCAGACTGTGCGGCGCGCGTTGAGCATCACGGGGGGCGCTGAACCGCCAGGCCCGCTGGCGCTGACGGCCGAGGGGCTGCGGGACATGCCGCTGTACGTGCTGCCCGGTAATCTCGATCCGCGCGAGGCGTTCTTCCGCAACCTGTTTCCGGCGTCGCCCCTGCGCGCGATGAACGTGTCGTTCATGCACGGCGGCGTGCGATTCGTGTGCGTGGACTGGGGCGAAGGTGACGCGGCAGCCAGCACGCCGGCCATGTTCGAGTTTCTGGCCCGGGCCCTGGCCGGCGGCCTGCCATCGGTCATCCTGATGCACCATCACGTCGTCCCGTCGGGTCTGCCGCTCTGGGATTCGTGGATCGCGCCCGATGTGGCCGCGTTCTGGGCGATCGTCGCGGGGCGCAACGTGCTGGGCATTTTCAGCGGCCACACACACGCCACGTTTGAGTCCCGCGCGCGCGGCATACCGGTCTTCGGGCTGCGCTCGACGTCGTATGCGTATACCCAACTCGGAGACGATGTGCTGCCGGTGCTGCGGCCGCCGCATTACCGGGTGGTCACGGTTTCCGCGAATGCATTGACCACCGCAATCGTGGAAGTGCCTTTATGACATTCACCTTCATCCAGATCAGCGACCACCATCTGCCGGCGGATGAGGGGCTGTTGAAGTTTGGCTTCTCGCCGTGGGTGGCGTTTCGCGCGACGCTGCGCCACATCGCCGCGCACCATGCAGCCGGCGCGGATTCCCTCGTCTCGACCGGCGACCTGGTGGACACGGGCACCGATGCGGAGTACGCGGCGGCGCGGCGCGCGCTCGGGCTGGAAACGCGCACGCCGCCGCCGGGGCCACAGGCGCTGGGTTTCGACGGGTTGCAGGGCCTGCCGGCGTACTTTCTGCCCGGCAACCATGACCCGCGCGAGACGTTTTCCCGCAACATGTACGGTGAAGCCGGGACGCAGGCCGGCGGGTCAGAGACCCGCCTCTACAATCATGTGTTCGATCATCGGGGCGTGCAGTTCGTCTGCATCGACTTTGGCGCGGAGAACCAGGCGGTCGTGTATCCACAGACGGTTGCCTTCCTCGCCGACGCCTTGCGAGCCGCCGGGCCATCGATCATCCTGACACATCACCAGGTCGTACCAAGCGGCATCGCGCGCCTCGACCAGTTTCTGCCGGCCGACCCGGCGCCGCTCGCACGCGCCCTGCGCGGCCGCGCTGTGCTTGGCATCTTCTGCGGGCACTTCCACCTGTCGTACGAGGGACGCTTCGCCGGCGTTCCGGTGTTCGGCACGCGCTCGACGACCCACTCGTTCGCCGATGCGGGCGGCGGGCGCATGCACTACATCATCGGCAACCCGCACTATCGCGTCGTCACGGTCGGGGACGAGCGCGTGAGCACGCAGATCGTTGAGGTACCGCTGTAGGCAGTAGTCAGTAGCCAGTCGTCAGAGGTCAGTACGACGTGAACAGTGAACGGTGAACAGTAAGTAGTAAGCAGTTGTCATTCGGTTTTCTCTGCGCTCTCTGCGTTCTCTGCGGTAAGCAGTTGTCATTCGGTTTTCTTTGCGCGCTTTGCGTTCTTTGCGGTTAGAGGTCGTTCGGTTTTCTCTGCGCTCTCTGCGTTCTCTGCGGTAGGGGTTGTGGTCCGGTTTTCTTTGCGCGCTTTGCGTTCTTTGCGGTTAGAGGTCGTTCGGTTTTCTCTGCGCTCTCTGCGTTCTCTGCGGTAGGGGTTGTGGTCC